>JAZQUE010000153.1:0-8779 GCA_045631145.1 Eubacteriales bacterium | reverse complement strand
CTCTGCTTGTCTTCTTTACGAGCCGCTTTAATAGGCTTAGCCTCACTTGCAATCTGCTCGTTTTCACGAGCGGCAGCATTACGAAGAACAATAGCATAGAAAGCGCAATCCTCTCCGTCAACGGCAATCATACCGTGAGGGGTAGAGCTGTTATAGTAGATACTGTCACCCTCCTTCAGTACCTCGACGTGCTCGCCTACCTGCACCTTGAGGCTGCCCTTCATAATGAAGTCGAATTCCTGACCCGAGTGGGTGGCAAGATTTATCGGCTTATTCTGAAGCGACTCGTCGTACTCGTATCTTACGAAGTAGGGCTCGGCTATTTTATTCTTGAATTTCGGAGCAAGGCTCTGAATTTCGATGCCGTTCTCCTTCGCGGTGTCCTGACCCTTGCCCTTTCGGGTGACGGTGTAGGAGCGGAGCGTTGCGCTCTTTCCTTCGAGAAGTTCGGTCATATCAATATTAAAAATGAGAGAGCATTTATGTATGAAGGAGAAAGGGAAATCGTTCTTTCCCGCTTCATAATCGAGATATTCTTCAACCGAGACCTCGGTCTTTTCAGCCATATCCTCGATACTTATTCCGTCAATTTCGCGCATTTCGCGAATTCGGCGCGCCACTTCCAATAGTTTTTCGTTTGAGTTTGTTGACATAATAAGTTCCTCCTTATAAAAAATTAAACCCGTCTCAAAGCTTTTCTTTGAGACGGGTGAATTAACACTCGCGGTACCACTCAAATTGCAGTAAAACTGCCACTCTCGGAATCTATTAATTCCTATGCCTTTACGCAGCAATCACGGAAGACGCTTACTGTAGCTTCAGCGCTTCGGCTCGGAAGTGATAGGTATTTTTGTCGGACCGTTACTGACTCGCACCAAGCGTCAGCTCTCTGAAAACTTCCTTCAAAACCGTCTTCGTCATAGCCTTTGAATATTTTGATAGATACAATATATCACCAAAAAAGTGATTTGTCAATAGTTTTTTAAACTTTTTTTCAAATAAAAAAAGAACGACGGTTAGCGCACCTGCGATAGCGCAGGCACGCAGTTATGATTGGCTATGCCAAGCTATGATGTGACTACGTCACAGTTTGAGTCAAGTTAGCGATTATATCATAACGTTTGCGAAAGCAAACATATCGCTAAATATAAAGCGTTTGTAGGCGCAAATGCAGTACTTGTCAAGAAACTGACTTTTTTATAAAAAACCCTTGACAATCTCGCCGATTTATGTTATTATAAACGGCGTCGGGGGTTTAGCTCAGCTGGGAGAGCATCTGCCTTACAAGCAGAGGGTCACAGGTTCGAGCCCTGTAGTCCCCACCAAAACAAAACAGTTCACCGTTGTGGTGGGCTGTTTTTGTTTTGTGGATAATAATACCGAAAGGGCTCGAAGGGTCGGTAGTGAATGACAGTCCGGTGGACTGTCAGAGCCGACCACCGCTTCGCCCGCAGGCGAGCGAGCCCTGTAGTCCCTACCAAAAAAAGCACTTGGCTTATGCAAGTGCTTTTTTAAATTTCTTTGGTATAAAAAAGTCAGTTTCTGTTCTGTGCGCAGGTACTGGGGTAGAATTCTTCTATGGGGAAGGGCGTTGAGCAGAACATCGAGCAGGGGTCGGTTACCGAGACGGGCGACTTATCGGCATCGGGGATACAGTAGTCACAAGCGGGGATAATGAGCTGTGACGGACGCTCAATGCGGATAAGAGCGAAGATGCCGAGTGTCAGGCATACCGCAATATTAGTGCATCCCGTTACGAGTCCGCCCTCGAAAAGATTTGATATTTCGGGGGGGATGTTATCGTATTCGGGAGGGGTGGGGATACCCTGACAGCTTTCTATTACGTTCACCGCAAGGGGGACGGGTGTTGCCACCTCGACGACAACCTTGGGACTGTTTGAGGAGGGAATGCCTCCCGTAAGGGTAGGAGTGAAGCAGGGGTCGGAAGTGGTATTCGATTTAAAGACGCTGACGTTGCCTTCGCCACCGTAGAGAACGACCGTTTTCTCGCTGATGGCAAGACCCTCAATATCCTCGCTTACTCCGTTTATGCAGCAGGTGAGAAGAACGTAGAAATAATAACGGATGGTTACCTGATAGTAACCGCAGTTAAATGGGAGCTCGTCGGCTGAAATCTGCGCCCATAACACCCTTACCTCTTTGGCACGGGGGCTTCGGCAGTTTTCGAGCTTTGCCATTCCTTCGGGAGTGAAGACAACTCGGACTCCCTCAATGCAGTCTTGAGCTCTGCTTGAATCGTATATTCTGTTGGTGTCAATGCAACATACGTCATCGGGGCACTGACATCCGTTTTGTGATGAGCAATTTTGAGTCATTTTTTATTCCTCCTATAAATATTCGGTCATTACATATTATGCAGAGGACGTTTTTTTGCCAAAGGGGCTGTAAAAAATGTTCGGACAAAAGAAAAAGCGAAGACAAAAGTCTTCGCTTTTCACTTACTTCACGAGTCTTAATATATCTTCCTTTGACCGTACTCCCACAAGCTGTCCCGTTACCTTGCCTTCCTTTATCGCAACGATAGTCGGAATGGAGACGATACCAAACTCTACTGCGAGCTTTTCCTCGTCGTCAACGTTGATTTTACCAACGGTGACGTCGGGGTTTTCTTTTGCAATTTCCTCGATAACGGGTGCAATCATACGGCAGGGTCCGCACCAAGACGCCCAGAAATCGAGAAGCACGGGCTTTTCACTTTTTAAAACCTCGGTGTCGAAGTTATCTTTTGTTATTTCTATCATTTTTTTCCTCCTTAATTAATCTTTAGACTTATAAAAAAGCATACAGTGGCAATAGCCCTCGAAATCGGGGTCGGCAATCTGCGCTCTGAATTCCTCGCACATACACTTGAATTCAGGCTTCTTACCGAGCCTGCAGGGGCAGTAGCCGTCCTTGATTTTGAGTCCCTCTCGAATTCTCGCGACGGTCTCCTTGTCTTCGTTTAGTCTTATTGCCATACTATACTCCTTTAAGCGCCGAAACAAGACCGTCAAGGTCAGTGACGGCGGTGAAATATTTTCTTGATGAAAGCTTTACCGTTACAGTATTCCCATTTTTTTGAAGGGGTATGTAGTTTTCAAATACCCAAGCCGATATGGAGAGAGTAATATAATTTGTTCCAAGGTTTTAAGAAAGTTAAGATTTACACAACGGACTGCTTTGTTCTACTTAAGCGTAACTATGATAGTTGAGCGAGGAAAACGTCGGTGAGTGCCTTTTTGAGATACTGGAGGTGGTGTCCGAGCGTCTGTATGCAGGGAATGACCTTCACGCCGTCGAACGCGCCAAACTCAATCTCGCCGTCGATGATTATTTTATCCTTTCGAACGCTTCTATCCATTTCGTTTTTATAAATTCGTGTCCTGCCGCCGAGGGATGAACTCCGTCAACGAGCCAGTAGCTTGCGGGGGCGATTTTTTCGAGCTCGAAGAACTCGTCGTAGAGGGGAACGAAGGCGAGAGAATTCTTCTCGGCAACTCTCCTTGCCGCATCTGCCATTTTCTTTGTTTCGGTTTTGAAGTAGTCAAAATTTTCTTCGGTAGCGGCAGCTTCGAGAACGAAGGGCTCGAGTATCATTATCTTGACGTTCGGGAGAGCCTCTTTTATTTCCTCGATGAGCATATTGTATATCTTCTCGAATTTTTCGGGGGATACGCCGTTGTGATACGACACCTCGTGCCATACGTCGTTTACTCCGATGAGAATGGATATGTAGTCGGGTGCGAGATTTATGAAGTCGCACTTTATTCTCTGATAGAGGTCGACGATGCGGTTACCGCTGATGCCTCGGTTAACGAATTCGTATTCTTCGGGATATTTAAGCCCGAGAGAAGCAGACACGAGGGTAGCATACCCGCTTCCTCTGAGGTGATCGCTTTCTCTGTTTCTTTCCGCATCGGTGATAGAGTCTCCTTGAAAGAGAATGGTTTTCATATTTTTCTCCTAAAAATATATAATTATCATAGTCCATTGTATATGAATTTTACATTCGTGTCAATGCTTTTTTTAATAAAAAGTATTGAAAATTTGACCTTTTTGTGATAAACTGATTTTACAAAAAAGGGTTCATTGATTTTTCATTGTCGGGTAGCCTTTTCAGGCTATTCGGGGATAAGGAAACTGCGGTGCAATTCCGTGACAACAGTCATTACCGTAACAGTCGGAATGCTTATCGGACTCTTCACGATGTATCTCTCTTTGGGCAGGGAAGGAGAGGACGTCAGAGGCAGACGTGTGTCTGCTCTTTTGCCGTGCTCTGAAGGGGGCACTTATTTTTTTTGAAAAGAAAGGAAAGATTATGAAAAAAATCAGCTTTTTATTAATACCCATTTTACTCTTTACTTTCGTTTCCTGTAGCGGCGAGAGGGAGAAGGGAGATTTGTGGGGAGAAGCGCTCTATCTTGAGGACACTTCTTTCGGCGAGGGGGAAAAGACTATCGCGGTAGAGGTCAAGGCAGAGGACAGGTCGGTGACCTTCACTATTTCAACCGACGCCGAAGCCCTTGCCGACGCACTTCTCGCTCACTCTCTTATCGAGGGCGAGGACTCGGTTTACGGCATCTATATTGAAAAGGTGAACGGAATTCTCGCCGACTACGACGTTGACGGCTATTATTGGTCGCTCACGAAGGACGGCGAGTATCTTATGACGGGTGCCGATACAACCGAAATAGCCGACGGAGAGCACTATGAATTCATCCGCACGAAGTAGGCTCACTCCGAGGGAAATCGTCCTTTTCGCAATGCTCGGAGCGCTGATGTTCGTCTCGAAGATTATCCTCGAGGTAATTCCGAACGTACATCTTCTTGGAGCGCTCACGATGATTTATACCGTCGCCTTCCGAAAAAAAGCCCTCATTCCCATTTACGTTTTCGTCTTTATAAACGGCGTGTGGGCGGGCTTCGCGACGTGGTGGATACCTTACCTTTATCTCTGGACGGTGTTATGGGGCGTGACGATGCTTCTTCCCCGAAATATGACGAAGAAAAAGGCGTGCATTGTTTACCCTGCCGTATGCGCTCTGCACGGACTTTTTTACGGCACTCTCTACGCTCCCCTTCAGGCGCTTATGTTCGGACTTGATTTTCGCGGGATGCTTCTTTGGATAGCCTCGGGCTTACCGTGGGACGCAGTTCACGCCGCAGGAAATCTCGCGGCGGGGCTTCTCGTTTTACCACTCTCCAAGGTAATAAATAAAAATATTCCTTCTTGACTAAAATAACTTTGTATGATAGACTATTTAAAATTTGTTTCAGAGAGGTTTTTTATGGACAATAAGGAATTTAAGCCCTACGTTCCCGCCGAAAAGGTGACTCCCGAGCTTACCTTTACCTCGGTTATAATGGGCATTTTACTTGCGGTCATCTTCGGTGCCGCAAACGCTTACCTCGGACTTCGTGTCGGTATGACGGTATCGGCGTCTATCCCCGCCGCCGTTATTGCTATGGGCGTTATCCGAGTAATTATGAGAAAGAATTCTATTCTCGAAAGCAACATCGTACAGACCGTTGGCTCTGCGGGCGAATCGCTTGCGGCAGGCGCAATCTTTACTCTCCCCGCACTCTATCTATGGGCGAGAGAGGGACTTATGGAGAAGCCCGACCTTCTTGAGATTACGGTAATTGCCCTTCTCGGAGGACTTCTCGGCGTATTTTTTATGATACCCCTTCGTAACGCTCTTATAGTCCGTGAGCACGGCGTTCTTCCTTACCCCGAGGGGCAGGCGTGCGCCGAGGTGCTCCTTGCAGGTGAGGAGGGAGGCTCAAGCGCCAAGACGGTATTTCTCGGTATGGGCTTTGCAGGACTTTTCAAGTTTATTATCGACGGACTTAAAATCGTTCCCGGTGAGGTTTCGCTTGAAGGAAGCGCAAAGACCTACCCCGGTGCCTTCGGCACACAGATATATCCTGCGGTTATGTCGGTAGGCTACATCTGCGGCCCGAGAATTTCGTCGTATATGCTTGCGGGCGGTGTTGTGAGCTGGCTTATACTTATACCCCTTATCGTTATTTTCGGCTCGTCCATCGTTATGTATCCCGAGGCGGAGAAAACTATTGGTGAGCTCTTCTCGGCAGGCGGTGCAGGCGCTATCTGGGGCAGCTACGTCAGATATATCGGAGCAGGCGCTCTTGCGGCAGGCGGTATAATCAGCCTTGTAAAGTCGCTTCCTCTCATCATCCGTACCTTTGGTGACGCTATAAAGGGACTTTCGAAGAGTGGTGCATCGGCGAATAACCGCACTACGCAGGACATTAATATCAAGATAGTTCTTATCGCCATTCTCGTTCTTACTCTTCTCGTATGGCTCGTTCCCGCAATTCCCGTATCTCTTGTAGGTGCGTTTATCGTAGTTATATTCGGCTTCTTCTTTGCGACGGTCTCCTCCCGTATGGTAGGACTTGTCGGAAGCAGTAACAACCCCGTTTCGGGTATGGCTATCGCAACCCTTCTTATCGCCACCCTTATACTCAAGCTTACGGGTGAGGCTGGTGCGTCGGGTATGCAGGCGGCTATCGCCATCGGCTCGATAATCTGTATCGTTGCCGCAATTTCGGGCGATACCTCTCAAGACCTTAAAACGGGACATCTTCTCGGTGCAACACCTAAAAAACAGCAGATAGGCGAAATTATCGGTGTCGTTTCCGCCGCCCTTGCAATAGGCGCAACCCTCAACCTTCTCGACACTGCTTGGGGCTTCGGCTCGAACGAGCTTGCAGCACCTCAGGCTACCCTTATGAAGATGGTTATCGAGGGCATTATGGGTGGAGAGCTTCCCTGGTCTCTCATTTTCGTAGGCGTAGCTCTCGCAGTAGCTGCCGAAATACTCGGTATTCCCGTTCTTCCCTTCGCTATCGGCGTATACCTTCCCGTACAGCTCAACGCCTGCATTATGGTTGGCGGTCTCGTGAGACTCGGTATGGACAGAATAAAGAACGAAGAAAAGAGAAAGACCGCGACGAATAACGGTATCCTCTTCTGCTCGGGTATGATAGCAGGTGAGGGACTCGTCGGAATTCTCCTTGCCGTTCTTGCGGTATTCGGAGTTGGGGAAATGATAGACCTGTCGGGCAGACTTCCTTTGTCACCCGTACTCTCAAAAATCTCAGCCCTTCTCGTATTTGCGCTTATCGTTCTTATCCTCGTGAGGTTTTCTCTCGGTAAAAGGGCGAAGAAATGAAGAAGGTAATCTCTAAAAACTATCTTGATAAGATTCCTTACCGCCCCCACGAGATAGTATGGAAGGCGGACGAGGAGGGGGTAGTGACGCTTGAGATTGAAAACCGAGGCTTTATGAACAGGGTCGCGCAAAAGCTCTTCCGTAAGCCCAAAACAAGCTTTATACACCTTGACGAGATGGGAAGCTTTTTGTGGGGAATTATGGACGGCGAGAGGTCAATTCTCGACCTCGGCGTTCTCGTCGAGGAGCACTTCGGCGAAAAGGCGCACCCTCTCTACGAAAGGCTTGCAAAGTACTTTATGATACTTGACTCGTATGGGTTTGTTAAATTTATTAATTAGTAAAAAATCGGGTGAATATTTCACCCGATTTTTTTAAAAACCTCTTGACTTCGGCACTTTATTGTGCTAAAATGTTTCCATCATCCTAAATGCGTTGAGCAAAAACAAGTAGAAATATGAAGGCGCTTCAAGAGAGCCGTCGGTAGGTGTGAGACGGTAGCGGTCGTATTTTCGAATACATTTTGTTAGCAGTGCACCGAAAGCGAGAGCGAGTAGGCTGCAACGGGAGTTCCCGTAACAGAACGAGGGTATAGCAAGTACCCGTAAAGGCTCTTTCCGTGAGGATAGGGGCGAACAGAGGTGGTACCACGGTTTTGAATGAATCGTCCTCTTTGAAAAAAGAGGACGTTATTTTTTTATCCATTTGAAATGCGCTCTCTTCCTTGCAAAAATTAATTTATGAAAGAAGGGAAATTAAAATGGAAATACAAATTCTCACAAGCGTTATGCTGGTAGCCTTCTTCGCCGTTATGATAGGCGTCGGACTCTACTGCAGACGTCACTCCACAAACGTTGACGGCTTCGTTCTCGGCGGCAGAAGCGTAGGCCCTTGGCTTACAGCCTTCGCTTACGGAACGAGCTACTTCTCGGCGGTAATCTTCGTCGGCTACGCAGGACAGTTCGGCTGGGCGTTCGGTATGTCGTCTACCTGGATAGGTATCGGAAACGCCTTTATCGGCTCGCTTCTCGCTTGGGTAGTACTCGGCAGAAGAACGAGAGTTATGACAAAGCACCTTGAGAGTAAAACGATGCCCGACTTCTTTGAAAAGAGATACGGCTCGAAGGGGCTTAAGGTTGTGGCTTCTTTTATAGTTTTCGTATTTCTCATTCCCTACACCGCATCTCTCTACAACGGACTTTCAAGTCTTTTCAATATGGCTTTCGGTATTCCTTACTGGGCTGTAATTGCAGCTATGGCAGTCCTTACGGGAATTTACGTAATATATGGCGGTTATATGGCAACGGCAATAAACGACTTTATTCAAGGAATTATCATGCTCTTTGGTATTGTTGCAGTTGTTGCCGCAGTGTTAGTTTCAAAGGGAGGATTTACCGAGGCTTACTCGGCACTTGCTGAAATTCCTCACGAAACAATGTCGGGAGCATACGCTTCCTTCCTTGGACCAAATCCTATATTCCTTTTCTTTGTAGTAATTCTCACTTCTCTCGGTACGTGGGGACTTCCTCAGATGATAGGCAAGTTCTACTCCATTAAAAACGAGGAGGCAATAAACAAGG
>JAZQUE010000152.1:0-8218 GCA_045631145.1 Eubacteriales bacterium | reverse complement strand
CCTCCGACTTGGTTATTGTATCTATTGCCTGAGGATCCTTGATGATTCTGGGGTCAGCCATCATAAAGCCCGAAACGTCGGTCCAGTTTTCGTAAAGAGTCGCTCTTGCCGCCCTTGCAACGATTGAGCCCGTAATGTCCGAGCCACCTCTTGAGAAGGTCTTGATGGTGTCGTTGGGCATTGAGCCGTAGAAGCCTGGGATAACCGCTCTTGTGTGGCTTTTCAGTACCGTCGAGAGAATTTCGTCGGTGAGCTCTGAGTCGAACGAGCCGTCGGCGTTGAAGTATATTACGTTAGCCGCGTCGATAAAGTCGTAGCCGATGTATTTCGCAAGTATCTTACCGTTGAGATATTCTCCTCGGCTTGCTGCGTAGTCTCTGCCCGACTTGTGACTGAAGGCGTACTTGATAGCGCAGAAGTCTTCTTCAAGAGACATATCGAGTCCGAGGTCGCTTATGATGTCATTGTAACGCTGACGAATGTTGTCGAAAAGCTCGTCGAAGGCTTCTCCTCGGCTTGCCTTTTCGTAGCATTCATAGAGCATATCGGTGACCTTGGTGTCTCCCGAGAATCTTTTTCCGGGAGCAGAGGGCACGACAAAGTGTCTTGAATCGTCGGCGAAGATAATATCGCGTACTTTCCTAAACTGATTTGCATCGGCGAGTGATGAACCGCCGAATTTTACTACCTTAAGTTCCATTTTCGTATAAACCTCTTAAAAAATATGATACATTATATTGTATTGTATTTGGCGATATTTGTCAACCGTTTTTTTTAAAAAAACAATTTTTGACAAACGTTAAGGTAAAAAATACAGAGCATATGTTTTTTTGTTTTGAACAAATTATATATGGACGCTACAAAAGCGTCCGAAAGAGACAAAGTCAATTCGGGAGAAAAACAATGAATACAACTTATCTTAAACCGAGTTCGACGAGACCGTTATCTCTTTTTCTCATTTTAATTTTTATCTTCACTTTCGGAATATCTGCGGGAGCCGAAGGGGCTTCGGACGGCGAAGTATATCTCGGCGGATTTCCGTTTGGACTGAAGATGGATACCGAGGGAGTTTTTATTGCCGAAATATCGGAGGTTGACAGCACTATTGGACGTGTCAGTCCCGCAAAGGACGCAGATCTGAGGCGAGGAGACGTAATACTTTCGGTCAACGGTAAGTCGGTTGACACCGTAGACGAGACAGCAAGGTTCATTTCCGATTCAAACGGAAAAAGACTAACTCTTGAAATTAAGAGAGACGGTAAGAAACTCACGAAAAATCTCATTCCCGTTTTGACAAAGGATAAAACGGGATATAAAAGCGGACTGTGGATAAAGGACGAAACGGCAGGCATTGGAACGGTTACCTACGTTGAAGCCGACGGACAAAGCTTCGGAGGACTCGGTCACGGAATATGTGACCGAACCACTCTCGAGCTTTTACCGCTTAAAAGCGGTACGGTCCACTCCGCAAATATTGACAGTATAGAAAAGGGAACGAAGGAGCATCCGGGCGAGCTCAAGGGAACGCTTAAAAGCGAGCCGTCGGGCGAGCTTTTAAAGAATACCGAAGCAGGCGTTTTCGGAAGATTTTATGAAAAGGCTTCGGGACTTGAGAAAATCAGCCTCGGAGGGAGCGACGAGGTAAAGGTCGGCAAATGTACGGTCTATACCTGCCTCGGTGCACAAAAGGCTATACCGCTTGAGGCGGAAATTACGAGGATAGTTGATAAAACGTCGGGCACGAAAAACTTTTTCGTCCGAATAACCGATAAAAACGCTCTTGAAAAGGCAGGCGGAATAGTTCAGGGAATGTCAGGCTCACCTATAGTCCAGAACGGAAAGCTTGTCGGTGCTGTAACTCACGTTCTTATGCGCGACCAACAGGAAGGCTACGGAATTTTTATCGAAAATATGTTAAAAGAAGGCTCTTTCGAGCCTTCTTTTTATTACCAAATGTAACATTTTTTTGAATCGGTTGAGAAAATGTATTTTTTGTGCTATAATTACTACTAACTTGAAAAGGGGGGGATATAGTGAGTAAGATGCTTTTTAAAATAATAAAGGCACTCGTGCGTGGAGTCTACCCCAAAACCGAAATCGTCGGAAAAGAAAAGCTTGAGGGTGAGGATATTATCGTCGTTGCAAATCATACCCAGCTTCATTCTCCGATAATATGCGAGCTTTATTTCCCCGAAAAATTCTATACCTGGTGCGCAGGTGAGATGATGACTCTCTCGGAGGTTCCTGCCTACGCCTTCCGCGACTTCTGGTCGGGAAAGCCGAAGAGTGTCAGACCGATTTTTAAGATTGCCTCTTACCTTATCGCGCCTTTGTCGGTCGTGGTCTTCAATAATGCCCGTACGATACCCGTCTATCACGGAAAAAAGATTATAAATACGTTCCGAACGACCTTAAATTCACTATCTTGCGGAAAGGGTATCGTGATTTTTCCCGAGCGCTCGGTGAAGCATAATCATATCATTTACGACTTTCAGGACAGATTTATAGATATCGCAAAGGTCTATTTTGCGAGAAGCGGAAGACGGGTGACCTTTCTTCCGATGTACGTCTCGCCAAAGCTTAAAAAAGCCGTTATCGGAGAGGGTATTCTCTTTGACCCCGAAGCCGATGACGTGGAGGAGAGAGCCAGAATTAAAGAATATCTTATGAAGGAGATAACCGATATTGCAATGGAGCTTCCCGAGCATATCGTTATTCCTTACCGCAATATGCCTAAAAAATACTATCCGAAGAATACCGAAGGAGAGGGAAGATGAGAAAACCGACAGTTGATTATAGCGAGTTCCGTCCCAGCCTTATAAATGACCCACGCTTTTCTCACTTAAAGCTTCTTGGTTGGTGGATAGTGTATTTTTTGCTTTTTCTGCTCACCGAAAACCTTATCCCCGCGGAAAAATGTACTCCCATTCATTCCTTCCTCGACGACCTGATACCCTTCTCGGAGGTATTTGTAATTCCTTACATAGCGTGGTATTTTCTTACGGCAGGGTCGCATTTATATTTTCTCCTTTATAACGTTGAGAACTTCAAAAGGCTTCAGATATTTCTTGCCGTAACGCAATTCGTGGCTATGATAATTTATATTCTTTTGCCCTCAAGACAAGATTTACGCCCCGAGGTATTCCCGAGAGATAATATTTTCACGGATATCGTCGGACTTCTTTATTCCATCGATACCAATACGGGAGTCTGCCCCTCTCTCCACTGCGCCTATTCCATCGGAATAGCGTCGGTATGGCTTAAGGAGAGGTCGGCGTCAAATGGCTTCAAAGCTTTTATAGTCATTTTCGCACTTACTATATGCCTGTCTACCGCCTTTATAAAGCAACACTCGATTTTAGACTTTTTCGCGGCAATTCCGCTATGCATCCTCGCAGAATTTATAGCTTGCAGAAATTACTACAAAAAAACGCAGACTTGAACGTCTGCGTTTTTTCGCGTAACTCTTTATTGAATATTGAAGATTTCGGTAAATTTTTACTATGGCAAAATCATAATTTATTGTAAATTTGTCCGAGACAAATTATCCTGAATTATTCAATCTTAAATACTCATTATTCATTTTATAAGATCTCGTTATATTTCGGTTATAGTGTCAATCTCAACGAGCACACCCTTCGGAAGCTCCTTTACTGCTACACAGCTTCTTGCGGGCTTGGAGGTGAAATAGGTCGCATATATCTCGTTGAATACTGCGAAGTCCTCCATATTCTTGAGGAAACAGGTGGTCTTTACTACTTTTTCGATAGACGAACCCGAAGCCTCAAGAAGATTTTTTATGTTCTCGCATACTCTTTTCGTCTGTCCCTCAATCGTGGTCTCCTCGACGAGAGAGGTTTCGGGGTTTATTGCAATCTGTCCCGAGGTGAAAATAAGATTTCCCGAAATAACCGCCTGCGAATAAGGCCCTATTGCAAGAGGCGCCTTGTCTGTTGAAATAATTTTACTCATAATTTTTCTCCTATTCTACAATTTTGAAGCCCCGGTCCTTGAGGGCTTTTCTTATCGTTTCTACGTGTTCGTTTTCTTGTTTCAAAAACTACTCTGAGTTTACGTTTGACGTACCCGTATTTCTCTCGTGCTGAACGCTTACGACGTTTGCACCGTGGTCGGCAATTATTCTCGTCACGTCTTTGAACTGACCCGTACGGTCAACGAGGTCGATGGGCGACTTTATTCCGCCTTTCGGCGATGCCATTGCAACTCCCTGTGCGTGCTTTCCCGCAGAGCGGGCGATAACGCCCTTGCCTTTCCCTCGGCGGAAAGATTTGCAATTTTTTAGTCAGAGCCTCTGAGCTTGAACGAGCCTGTATATTGGAGATTTTCAAGCTTAAAAAAGAGAGCAGTTGTCGGTTATCCCTTTGTGCTTCTTATATCGGTATCCCTTATAATGTCCTTCAGAACAGTCGAAGCGTCGAAAATTTTGTCAAGTGTTAACATGGCTACCTCCGAAAGTTTATTTACATTATATAGCAAAATGTGATATTTGTCAATTGATTAGCTTAAAGTACCAGTCTTCCTCTGTGTATGATTTGCAATGTTTTCGTAAAATATGCAATTTACATTTAGATTTGCATATGATATCATTTAAAGTATAATTAGGTTTATAAATATGCAATTTTAGGTCAAAAATATTTTGTGAGTAAAAAAATTCTTCAGGAGGGACGTAATGGCAAAAAGGGTATCATTTTCGGGCGTTATGGATAGAAAAGTGCGCTTTGTTGAAAAGAATCAGCTTATGTCGAGAGATGACTGGATGCTCTTTATCCATCAGTTCAAAAGAGGTACAGATACTGTTGACAGAGGCTGGAGGGGAGAATTTTTTGGCAAGGTGATGCGAGGAGCCTGTATGACCTACTCGTACACCAAGAACGAGCGTCTTTATATGCTTCTTTCGGATGTATGCGAGGAGATGCTTAAAGTGCAGGACAAAAAAGGACGCTTTTCGACATATAATATTGTTAGCGAATTTAAGGGCTGGGACGTGTGGTCGAGGAAATATGTTCTCGTCGGCTTTTTGCATTTTTATGAAATCTGTCGTGATGAAGATTTTAAAAAGAGAATACTCGACGCACTTGAGAAGCATCTTGACTACATAGTTGAAAGAGTTGGATATGGCAACAAGATCGACCTTGGCGTCACCTCTGATATGTGGGGAGGAATAAACTCGGCATCAATTCTTGAGCCCGTTATTAAGATGTATAATCTTACAGGAAAGGCAAGCTATATTGAGTTTGCAAGATATATAATCGCCTTTCTTATGACAAGCGACGTAAATATATTTACCCTTGCACTTGAGGATAAGCTCTATCCTTACGAGTACCCCGTAACCAAGGCTTATGAAATGATGTCCTGCTTCGAGGGACTTATTGAATATTATCTCGTGACAGGGGAACAGAAGTGGAAAAGAGCGGTACTTAATTTCGTTAACAGAGTAAGAGAGAGCGAAATTACCGTTATAGGCGGTGCAGGTTGTAAACACGAGCATTTTAATCATAGCGTTGCAACTCAAAGCGATACCGAATACGATGGCGTTATGCAGGAGACCTGCGTTACAGTAACCTGGATGAGGCTCTGTAACCGACTTCTCACCTTGACTGGAGAGGCAAAATATGCCGACTATATAGAGGAATCTCTTTATAATGCTCTCTACGGTGCTGTAAACGACGAGCTTGTCGGCGGTTTTATCTTCGATAGCTATTCGCCTCTTTTGCTTGGCAGAAGGGGAAGACTTGTGGGAGGATATAAGAATATATCGGATACTCGTTATTACGGATGTTGTGCCGCAATAGGCGCGGCGGGTACGTCGCTTCCTCTCATTACCTCGGTTATGAAGACTGGTAATGGAATTGCGATAAACTACTTTGAGAGTGGAATAATAGAAGCGGAAGGCTTTAGATTCAAGGTAGAAACTGAATATCCGAAAAAGGGTAAGGTGAGATTTACTGTCGAGAAGGCGCCGAGAAGTGAAAAGTCGATATCCTTCAGAATACCGGGTTTTGCAACGAAGGATACCAAAATAAAGGTGTGCGGGGAGTGTTTTGACAGCGATGGTGAAAAGACCGAAGGTTATTATCATACAGTATCGAGAAAATGGAACAGACTCGACGTAATCGAGCTTGACCTTAATATGAACCTTCGTACCTTTAAAGCACCGGGTGTCAGCGGTAACGAAGAGAGTAGCAAATATTTCGCAGTCCTTTGGGGTCCTCTCGTGCTTGCAAGAGATAAGAGAGTGTCGTCGGTAGGGGAGAGCGTGGGATATTCGGATAATCTGAAAATTACTTTCACCGAGCCCGAGGTTAACTCCCTTCTTCAAGCGAGAGTCAAGATAGGTAGTGACGAAATAAAGATGATAGACTATTCGAGTGCGGGTAAAACGTGGAACGAGCAGTCTCTTTGTGAAGTCTTTATAAAAACAAGGTAGAAAGATGCCGTCTTGGCATCTTTCTACCATTCTATTTTCAAAAGGAAGCCCCATCAGAGGCTTTATTTGTTGTCTAAAAACCCCGTTATAGTAGCGGGGTTCATCAGAGGCTATTGCCGATAAAATACTCCTAAAACGGAAGAACAAAATAGTGCCACATAGATATGTTGGTTAAATGAGCG
The DNA here is from genome assembly GCA_045631145.1 of Eubacteriales bacterium. Taxonomy (GTDB): domain Bacteria; phylum Bacillota; class Clostridia; order Oscillospirales; family SIG627; genus RGIG6353. Next base: position 1,588 of record JAZQUE010000152.1, on the reverse strand, counting down.
TTTCGTGCTTTATGTGATATTAAAAAGGTTTATGTTCTTAAATTTGTTCATTTTCTTGCAACACCCGTCTCGTGAGCCGTTTTGATGACCGCCTTTGCGACTACCTCTGCAACTCTCTTGTCGAGTGCGGGAGCGATGATGTTCTCCTCGGTGATTTCGTCGTCAGGTATGAGGGATGCGAGGGCAAAGGAGGTTGCAACCTTCATTTCCTCGTTGATGCAGGTAGCTCTGCAGTCAAGCGCTCCTCTGAAAATGCCTGGGAACGCAAGCACGTTGTTTATCTGGTTGGGGAAGTCCGAGCGTCCCGTTCCGATTACTCTTGCGCCTGCCTTCTTTGCAAGGTCGGGCATAATTTCGGGAGTGGGGTTTGCCATGGGGAACATAATTGAATCTTCCGCCATCGACCTTACCATTTCCTCGCTTACGATATCGGGGGCAGAAACGCCGATAAATACGTCCGCACCCTTCATAGCGTCGGCGAGAGTACCCGTCTTATGCTCGAGGTTGGTAACCTTCGAAACCTCCTCTTGCGCAGGGTTGTTCTTTTCGTCGCCCTCACCGATGATACCGTGACGGTCAACGAAGGTGAGGTTTTTGACTCCCATATTGAGAAGGTGCTTGCCGATAGCGATTCCTGCCGAGCCCGCGCCGTTTATAACTACCTTTACCTTGTCGATTTCCTTCTTGACGAGCTTTAGCGCATTTATAAGAGCCGCTGCAACAACGATTGCTGTGCCGTGCTGGTCGTCGTGGAAGATGGGAATATCGCAGATTTCCTTGAGACGCTTTTCAATCTCGAAGCAACGGGGTGCCGAAATGTCCTCAAGGTTTATTCCGCCGAAGGAGCCCGAAAGAAGATAGATGGTTCTGACTATCTCGTCAACGTCCTTCGACTTGATACAAAGAGGGAAAGCGTCAACGTCGGCACACGCCTTGAAAAGAGCGCACTTTCCTTCCATAACGGGCATACCCGCCTCGGGGCCGATATCTCCGAGACCGAGAATAGCCGTTCCGTCGGTGATTACCGCAACGAGATTCGAACGGCGAGTGAGGTCGTAGGACTTCGATACGTCCTTGTGTATTTCAAGACAAGGCTCTGCAACACCTGGGGTGTATGCAAGAGAGAGGTCCTGACGGTCGTTGATGGGGGCGCGTGAGATTACCTCAATCTTGCCCTTCCATTCGTAGTGCTTTTTAAGTGATTCCTGTCTGATATCCATTTTCATTAGTTCTCCCAAGGAAATTTATATTGTGTAAGTCCGAGTGCGTCGCGGACTTCAATGATTTCTTTTTGCACCGATTCGTTTATCGTAACTCGCGCGTGGCGTGCAAGACATATTCAGTAACCGACAAAAGTATGAATGATGAAATCTGTTATAGTTTTTAAATTTACAATGTTGGTTTTGCCATATTAATTTTTTCTCTACCCTATCTATATTTTACATTATAATGAATTGAGTACGAATGTTCAAGTGTTTTTGCTAAAATATCAAAAAAACAGATAATTTAGTTAATAGTATTGCTCCATTGAACCAAAAAGCCTTTGTGACGGCGAAGGTACTTTCGGAAAAGCTATATACGAGTGAGT
>JAZQUE010000151.1:0-11547 GCA_045631145.1 Eubacteriales bacterium | reverse complement strand
AAATTTACAATTAATTTTAATTTCCCTTCGGGAAATTTTCCGAAATTATTCATTCTTAAATATTCATTATTAATTCAAAAAGGAGGGTTTCCCCTCCTTTTTGTTATCTCATCATATCCTTGACGTCGTTCGTTACATTGTCAACTGCGTTTTTTACGTTATTTTTAGCCTTGTCGTAGTTTTTCATAATTCTGTCGCGGGTATCGTTTGCAACGTTGCGGTTATTTTCACGGTCGTTCGCTCTATCGTTGTAGTAGCCGTAGGTGCCGTTTTCCGCATTGTAGTTACGGCATGAAACGAGCGAGAAGGAGAGCGTCGAGAGAAGACAAAGACCAAGTATAAGCTTTTTCATTATTCTGTCCTCAAATTCATTTTTTTAAGAGTAAAATACTCTCACAAGTAGTATAACCGAAAAAGATTATAAAACTCATTTTTTTAACGTTTTCGTTAAAAAGGGCAAAACGAAACTCCATTTTTTAAGCACAAAGCTTTAAAAATGGAGTTTTTGTCAAAACATAGTAATTTGATTAGTTTCGGGAAGCGTCTCGAGTACTCCGAAGTCGCGAAGGGTATCAATGACGGTCTTCGAAATTCCCGAGCGTGTCCTCAGGTCCTCAACCGAGAGAATGGGCTCTCCCGAATGCATTGCGTTATAGATACTCTCTGCCGCCGTATCACCGACTCCAGAAAGAGTGGAGAAGGGAAGACGAATCTTTTCGCCCTCGGGCAAGAAGTCAAAGGCGTGTGACTTTTCAAGGTCGATGGGGAGGAACTCGATTCCTCTTGCCATACACTCGTTTGCAAGCTGGAGCGTGGGAATGAGGGAGGTCTCCTTCTGTGTCGCCTCGTGTCCCTTCGCTCTTATATCGGCGATGGTGCGCACGACGTTCGAGCGTCCTTTAAGGACTATTCCCGCATCAAAGCCACCGGGTGCCGCCGTAAAGAAGCCTGCGTAGAAGGCGGTGGGCATATAAATCTTATACCAGCCGATACGGATAGCAGACATAACGTAAGCCGCGGCGTGCGCCTTGGGGAACATATATTTTATCTTCTTACAAGAGTCGATATACCAGTCGGGCACGTTCTTTTCACGCATTGCCGCCTCGTGCTCGGGAGAAAGTCCCTTACCCTTACGGACCTTCTCCATAATATCAAAGGAGGTCTTGTTTTCAAGTCCGTAATTTATGAGGTCGAGCATAATACCGTCACGAGTACCGATAACCTTCGAAATGTCGCATACGCCCTCTTTTATGAGCTCCTCCGCATTTCCGAGCCAAACGTCGGTTCCGTGAGTAAGACCCGAGACCTGTAAGAGGTCGGCGAAGTTTTTGGGCTTCGCATCGATTAAAACCTGCTGTACGAAGCTCGTTGAAAGCTCGGGAAGTCCAAGCGTTCCAAGCTCGCAGCCGATGTCGTCGGGGGTAATACCGAGAGGTGCGGTAGACTGAAAGAGCTCGTAAACCTTCGGGTCGTTCATAGGTACGTCCATAACCGAGGTGTTTGAGTAGCGCTCTATCATCTTATATTTGGTTGGAATATCGTGTCCGAGCTCGTCGAGCTTGAGGATAGTATCGTGAAGATAGGAGAATGCGAAGTGGGTAGTGACGATGTCGGAGTTCGGGTCATCGGCAGGATGCTGAACGGGAGTGAATTCGTAGACCGAATTTTCTCTCGGCACAACGATAATGCCTCCGGGGTGTTGTCCCGTCGTTCTCTTAACGCCGACACAACCCGTTGCAAGTCGGTTTATCTCCGCCTTGTTCATCGTGACACCGTGTCCTTCAAGATACTTGAGCACGAAGCCGTATGCCGTCTTTTCGGCGAGAGTGCCGAGCGTTCCCGCACGGAATACGTTCTCCGAGCCGAAAAGCTCCTCGGTGTACTTATGAACCTTACCCTGAACCATACCCGAGAAGTTGAGGTCGATATCGGGAGATTTATCTCCGTAGAAGCCGAGGAAGGTCTCGAAGGGAATGTCGTGCCCGTCACCCTTGAGGTCTGAGGAGCATTTCGGGCATTTTTTATTTGGAAGGTCGAAGCCCGAGCCTACCGAGCCGTCGGTGATGAATTCACTGTACTGACATTTGGGACAGTAGTAGTGAGGGGGAAGGGGGTTTACCTCCGATATACTCGCCATCGAGGCAACGAAGGAGGAGCCTACCGAGCCTCTCGAGCCGACGAGGAAGCCCTCGCTCTCACTGTAGCTTACGAGCTTCTGCGCAATGACGTAGAGTACGGCATAGCCGTTAGAAATAATCGAGGTAAGCTCACGGTCAAGTCGCTTGTAGACTATATCGGGAAGAGGGTCGCCGTAGATGCTCTTTGCCTTTTCCCAGCACATTCTCTGTAAATCTTCCTCCGCGCCCTCGAGATTGGGGGTGAAGGTGCCCTTAGGTATCGGGCGTATTCCTTCCTCTACCATATCGGCAATGAGGTTAGGGTTCGTGATAACGACCTTACGTCTTTCCTCCTCCGAAAGATAGGTGAACTCTCCCAGCATTTCCTTTGTAGTTCTGAAATAAAGAGGGTTCGGTCTGTCGGCGTCGTCGAACTTCGAGGAGATGAGAATACGTCTGTAAATTTCATCCTGCGGGTTTAAAAAGTGAGCGTCGCAGGTAGCAACGACGGGCTTTCCAAGCTTGTCGCCGAGCTTTATAATGGTCTTATTTATTTCAACGAGCTTCGCTTCGTCGGGAACGGTTCCGTTCTCAATCATAAAGGAGTTATTCGAAAGCGGTTGAATTTCAAGGTAGTCGTAGAAGGAGCCAATCTTCATAAGGTCGCCGAAGCTCTTACCCGACAGTATCGCCTGATAAAGCTCGCCCGCCTCGCACGCCGAGCCGATAATAAGTCCGTCTCGGTAGCGTTCGAGCAGTGTTCTCGGAATTCTCGGCTGACGGTGGAAGTAGGTAAGATAGGACTCCGAGATGAGTCTGTAAAGATTCATCATACCGAGCTGATTTTTTACGAGAATTATCATATGATAGGGACGAAGCCTCTTGGGGTCGGTCTTTTCCGCCATCGAAAGAAGCATATCCGAAATATTGCGAGCGCCCTCTTTTCTCAGCTTCTGCACCATACACCTGAAGATTTTTGCAAGCATTTCGGCGTCGTCGCAGGCTCTGTGGTGATTGAAGGCTTCAAGCCCGTAGTACTCCTGAAGGGTGTCGAGCTTGTGCTTCTTGAGGTCGGTGTTTATGTGCCTAGATAGCGCAAGGGTGTCGAGGTAGGCGTTCTTGAAGGGAATGGCAGAGTCTTCCGCCGCCTTCTTTATAAAGCCCGTATCGAAGTTAGCGTTATGTGCAACGAGAATATCCTCCCCTGCAAAATCTAGGAAAGCTCTCACGGCATCTTCAACGCTTGGCGCATCCTTGACCATTTCGTCGGTAATACCCGTTATGGCAGTAATGTTTTCGGGAATGGGCTGGGTGGGGTTTACAAAGGTCGAGAAACGGTCTATTACCTCTCCGCCTCGGTATTTAACCGCACCGATTTCAGTAATGGCGCAGGTGAGTGCCGAAAGCCCCGTCGTCTCAATATCAAAAATAACGAAGGTGTCCTTTTCAAAATCGGCGTTCGACTCGCCGTATACGGCTCTTGCGGTATCGTCAACGTAGTATGCTTCAAGTCCGTAGAGCACCTTCATACCGAGCTTTTCTGCGGTGAGCATAGCGTCGGGGAAGCCCTGAACGTTTCCGTGGTCGGTTATCGCAACCGCGCGATGACCCCATCGGTGAGCCGTCTTTACGAGGTCGGCGGGGGAGATGACGGCGTCCATCGCCGAGAGGGTGGAGTGAACGTGAAGCTCAACTCGCTTCTCCTCTGCGTCGTCGCTTCTTTCGAGAGCCTTTATTTTATATACCGAAATCGGCTTTATTACCGTTTCGTTTTCGAATTTATCAAAGTCGCACTGCCCGATTACCTGAACGACTGCACCCGGCTTTAAGGAGTCCTTCGCTTCCTTCCATTTTTCAACGGGGCAGAAGAACTTAACCGATATCGACGAGCTTTCGTCGGTTATCTGTACGCTTGCTATCGTCTTGTCGCCCGAGCGTGTCTCTCGGCTATCGACAAAGAATACCTTACCGCAAACAGACACGATTTTACCTGGTGCCGTAAGATATGCGTCTTTTATCTTCTTTAAGTCGGAGTCCTTTTTTCTCTCTTTTCCGAATACAAGCTCTCGCTCCTCAAGCGAGAAGGTCATAAAGCCCGAGGTGAAGAAGTTTTCTCCCACCTCTTCCGTTTCATTTTCCTCCATCAGAGAAAAGACCTTTTCTACCGTCGGCTCTTCCTTCTTTTCGGGTAGAGTAATATGCATCGTTCTCTCGCTCTCGCTCATATACGAGTTTATGTCGAAGGGCTCGACGTCCTCTATCGTGACGTCAAAGAGAAGTCCGAACTCACTCTTAATTATGTCCGAAATTATCCTTGCACATTCCGAGTCGGAGGGGAGCTTTCCAAGCCCGTGAGCAAGCTTTACCGTAAGCTTTTTGCCGTCACACTCCATTTTTCCGTCGTCAAAAAAGCCGTTCGCGAGCGTCGTATTACGGCGAAGCTCGGAGATAAGCTCATTATAGTAGGAGGTAGAGAAAAGCGTTTCGGGATAGTGGGGCATTATGTAGCAGGAGGTGAGCTCATACGCCTCCTTTATTCCTGCCTCTATCTCGTAGAGGATAGACTTCTGCACAAGTCTGTCAAGTCCGATATGTATTATTATAGAGCGTTTTTCTTTATTTACGGCGTATTTGTAGCGCCTTATTCCTGAGAGAAAGCTCTCCTTCAGCCCGTCGGGCTTGTATTTCGAAAGCTTTTCAAGGAGACTTACGTTATTCAGTTCAAATTCCAAATCTATTTCCTCATTTTTTCTATTTCTTCAAGAAGGGCTGCAACTATCTTGTCCTCGGGTACTTTATAAAGAGGTACTCCCTTTTTGAAAAGGAGCGCTTCTCCTTCGCCGCCTGCAATTCCGACGTCGGCTTCTCTTGCCTCGCCCGGCCCGTTGACGACACAGCCCATTACCGCAACCTTTATTTTCTTATTTTCTATCGGCGGCGTTTTTTCAAGCGCCTCCTCGACCTCCTTTGCTATCCTTACGAGGTCTATTTTCGTTCTTCCGCAGGTGGGACAGGAGGTGAGGTCAAACGAGCCTCTTTCGTAAAGCCCGAGCGACGAGAGTATCTCACGTCCCGCAATAACCTCCTCTAAAACGTCGTCGGTAATAGATACTCTTATAGTATCACCTATTCCCTCCGACAGAAGCGTTCCTATACCGATAGAGGACTTAACGAGGCTCTTTTTGAGTGTGCCCGCCTCGGTAACTCCAAGGTGAAGGGGACAGTCGGTGAGGGCGGAAAGCTTTCTGTAAGCATCAATCATCGTTACGACGTCCGACGATTTTACCGATACCGCAATATCCTCGAAGCCGAATTCCTTCAGAGCGTTTATTTCACCTATCGCACTCTCGACGAGAGCGTCGGCGGTGGGGGAGGAGTATTTTTCGAGAAGCGACCTTTCAAGAGAGCCTGAATTGACTCCGATGCGTATGGGGATATTCCTTTCACGGCAGACGTCTGCAACCGCCTTGACACGAGCCTTTTCTCCTATATTTCCTGGGTTTATTCTTATTTTGTCAATTCCCATTTCCGCCGCCTTCAGCGCAACTCGGTAGTCGAAGTGAATATCTGCGACGAGAGCTATCTTTTTGCCCTTTACTGCTTTTTTATAGTAGGGAATATTTTCCGCCGAGAGAGTGTCGGGCAGGGTGAAGCGCACAACGTCACAGCCTGCGTCGGCAAGTCGAAGTATATCCTTTACTACGGCGTCCTTATTGTGCGGGTCGGAGGTTATCATCGACTGAATGGATATTGGCGCGCCTCCGCCGATTTTAATCTCTCCCGCAGTTATCTGTCTTGTTTTTTTTCTCATAAAAGCTCCGTCTTATATTATTTTTGCAATATCGCTTACCACTACTACTGCCATAAAGGCGAAGAGTATTATCATACCGACGGCATGGACGATACCCTCTTTTTCGGGAGGTATCGGCTTTCTTCTTATTGCTTCAATTATAACGAAAACGAGTCTTCCGCCGTCGAGTGCGGGGAAGGGCAGAAGATTGAAAATACCGAGGTTCATACTTATAAATACGAAAAGATAGAGCAGTGAATAGAAGCCCTGCTCTGCCGTTTCGGCAATCACCTCTACCGTTCCGACAGGCCCCGATACCGCCTCAAGTCCGTATTTTCCCGAAATTAAGTCGATAAGGGAGGAGTAAATCATTTTTACCGTTGAAAACGATTGATAAAAGGCTTCTCTCACGAGAGTTTTGAAGCTTCTCTTAACGTAGAGGGGAAGGAAATCGACTACACCCGTCAGAAGCCCCTCGACCTTTTCTGTCTTGAAGGTGACCTTTTCGAGAGTAATTCTCTCGCCCTCTCGTTCTATTACAATATCGAGAGGCTCTGTTCCGTCGGTCATTATCTTGTAGGAAATATCCTGCCACACCTTCATTTTTTCGCCGTCGATTTCGACGATTTTGTCGCCGTCCTGAACGCCGTATTCGTAAAGCACCGAGTTCTTTATTTCAGAGTATCCCTCTCTGTCGGCTATATAGGTTGAAGGATAGTAGGAGGTCATCGAAAGGAGTATGAACATAGCGATTATCGCAGTTACGATATTCATAAACGAGCCTGCCGACAGGACTATAAACCTCTGCCACCAAGGCTTTCTCGAAAGCGATTTTTCACTGTCAACGTCCTCGTCCTCTCCGACAAGGCTGACAAAGCCTCCGATAGGAAGCGCTCTGACCGAATAGGAAGTTCCCGACTTCTTTGATTTTTTCGAAAAAAGCTTCGGGCCCATTCCTATCGCAAATTCATTGACGCCGACTCCAAAAAGCCTTGCCGTCAAAAAGTGCCCAAGCTCGTGCGCCATTATCATAAAGCCGAAGAAGAGGAGAGCGAGGAGTATTTTTATTATCATTTTAAACCTCCAAGGTTTATCAGGTGGAAATATTATTTTTAAATTTCGCGGGGCGTCGAGGACGTCGCCCCCTACTATAGACTTATTTTATGTATATAAAGCTATATTATGCTCTTGCTTCCTTTTTTACCCATTCTCTTGCCACTCTGTCGTCCTCCTCGAGTGAGTCAAGGGTGACGGTGGGAGTGAAGGGAAGGGAGTTTACCGCACCTTCAACGAGGGTGAAAATATCGGTGAATTTTATTTTCTTCTGAAGGAATAGCGCTACCGCTTCTTCGTTTGCGCTATTCATAAGTGCGGGAGCGTTACCGCCGAGGGTAACGGCACGACGTGCGAAGGGAAGAAGAGTGAAGGTCTCCTCGTCGGGCTTATCGAAGTTAAGCGAAAACGCCTTCGTGAAATCGAGGGGCTTCGTGAGTGCGGGGTGTCTTTCGGGATAGGTGAGCGCAAAGGCAATACAGTGCTTCATATCGGGGTTCCCCATCTGTGCAAGCACCGAGCCGTCCACAAACTCAACCATAGAATGAACGATACTCTCTCTGTGCACCGTTACGTCGATTTTATCGGCGCTGACGCTAAAGAGTCTCACCGCCTCTATTACCTCGAGCCCCTTGTTCATAAGAGTAGCCGAGTCGATAGTTATCTTTTTTCCCATCGACCAGGTGGGATGGCGGAGAGCGTCTTCGAGGGACACTTTTTCAAGCTCCTCTCTTGTCTTGCCGTAAAACGGGCCGCCCGAAGCCGTAATAATAAGTTTCTTTACAAATTCCTTTGAGTTGTGAGCATTATCGAGGCATTGAAAGATTGCCGAGTGCTCGCTGTCAACGGGGAGAAGCCTTACTCCCGCACGCTTTACCTCGTCGAGAATAATATCACCTGCCGCAACGAGAGGCTCCTTGTTTGCCATTGCAATGTCCTTGCCTGCTCTTATCGCCTTTACCGTCGGGCGTATTCCGCACCTTCCCATAAGGGCGTTAAGGAGTATTTCCGCATCGGCTTCCTCCGCTACCGTCTCGACGGCTTTTTCGCCGATGAGCACCTTGGTGTCGGTGTCGGATACTCTCTTTTTGAGTTCTTTTCCCGCCGTCTCATCGACGACGGCGGCAAGACTCGGCTTAAACTCTCTTATCTGTTCTTCAAGAAGTCCTATATTCGAATATGCCGCAAGAGCCGTTATTTTAATATTCTTTTCTCGGGCAACTTCAATTGTTTGGCGACCTATTGAGCCTGTTGAACCGAGCAAAGCTAAAGTTTTCATAAAAAACCTCTATAATTATTTTTATTATAGTTTTCGTGAGGGGTCAAGGGGAGAGGACTTTTTATAAAAAGTCCTTTCCCCTTGAATATTATTTATAATGTTACAAACGTGCTTACGACCCAAAGGAACGCCGATACTGCAAGTATCGAGTCGAAGCGGTCGAGTACTCCTCCGTGACCAGGGAAGAGCGAGCCGTAGTCCTTTATTCCGTGATGGCGCTTGACGAGGGATGCCGAGAGGTCTCCGAGCTGGGAGACGATACTTGCGAAAACGCCAATCAAGGTGAGAATCAGTATATTCTTTACCGAGTAGCCGTAAATCATTCCGACTACTGCAAAGCCGAGAGCCGCAAAAAGCGTACCGCCGATAGCGCCTTCAACCGTCTTCTTGGGACTTACCTCAGGGATAAGCTTATGCTTGCCGAAGAAGAAGCCCGTGAAATATGCGAAGGTATCGGTTACCCAAGCGCCAACGAAAACGAGGGGGAAGAATACCGAGGAGCTAAGGTAGAGAAGGGCAAGCGTGCCGAAGGATGCCGTCACGTAGAAGGTGAGGGCGAATATCTCAAGAGCCTTGTCGGCAGGAAAGCTTCCCTTTGTGAAAACTCCCACGAAGAAAAGATAAAACACGAGTATAAGAAAGGCGGGAGTATAAGTTCCCATATGAGACGTTGTGAGAAGGGGGAGCAAAAACGCCACGATATATACGGGGAAAAGAGCCGTATTTTTATTTTCTCCCACACACTTTACCGCCTCCCACGCGCCTATAAGCGAGAGGATAGCAAGGGCAATATTGACGATTTTTATATCTCCCACCACCGTCACTCCCGCAAAAATTACGACGGGAATGAAGACGAGAAGGGCTACTATTGCCGTTATAATTCTTGTTTTCATTATTTTTTCTCCTTTACGTCACCGAAGCGTCTTTTTCTGGAAACGAAAAATTCAACCGCCTCGTCTACGTCGCTTTCCTTCATATCAGGCCAAAGCGTTTTGGTAAAATAAAGCTCGGAGTAGGTGGACTGCCAGGTGAGGAAATTCGAAAGACGCCACTCTCCGCCCGTTCTGACGATAAGGTCGGGGTCGGGCTGACCGAAGGTGTAGAGTCGGGAGGAAATATCCTCCTCGGTTACCTCGGTTTTTCCTTCTTTTATAAGCTCGTTTACGGCGTGAACGATATCGTCTCTTCCACCGTAGTTTATTGCAATATTGAGGTCGTAGGGGAAGTGAGCCGTCTTTTCGACCACCTCGTCCATAAGCGCCTGAACCTCGGGGGAGAAGCGTGACTTATCTCCGAGGAAGCGCACTCTCATATTCTTCTTGCGCTTGTTTTCAAGTCCGTCCTTCAGATAATCGACGAAAAGCTTCAGTATTCCCTCTACCTCTTTTTCGGGACGCTTCCAATTTTCAGTAGAGAAAGCGTAGACGGTAACGAGCTTGATGTCAAGGTCGATGCAGTACTCGACGACGCGGATAAACGCCTCCGCCCCCTTCGAGTGACCTATCTCACGGGGAAGTCCCCTTTTCGTTGCCCATCTGCCGTTGCCGTCCATAATGAAGGCTATATGGCGAAGCGGCGGTGTGTTGCCGCCGCTTTCCTTTTTCTTTTTAGAACCCCAAAGAGCCATTATATCTCCATGACCTCTTTGGTCTTTGCCTGAACGAGAGCGTCAATGTTCTTGATATACTTATCGGTCAGGTCCTGAGCATCCTTTTCACCCGACTTTACGTCGTCCTCTGTGAGAGTGCCTGCCTTCTTTTCATTCTTGAGATAGTCGTTAGCATCACGGCGCACGTTACGGATAGCAACCTTTGCATCCTCGCCCGTCTTTGCAACCTGCTTCGATACTTCTTTTCTTCTTTCCTCGGTAAGAGAGGGGAAGGTGAGGCGTATTACCTTGCCGTCGTTCTGGGGTGTGATGCCGAGGTCGGAGGCGAGAATCGCCTTTTCAATCTCCTTTACTGTCGATGCGTCCCAAGGAGTGATAACGAGTGTTCTCGCATCGGTGGTCGAGATAGCGGCAATCTGGTTTATGGGAGTAGCCGAGCCGTAGTAGTCAACGCTTATCTTATCAAGCACTGCCGCCGACGCTCTTCCTACTCTGATACCCTTGAGCTCGTTTTCAAGAGCTGCGCAGGTCTTTTGCATTTTTACTTCAAAATCTTTAAGGTTTGCTTTCATATCGTTTTTCCTTTCGGTATATCTTAGTTTATTTTTTCAACTGTTGTGCCCGTCTCGCCGCCCACTATAGCGGTGTAGATGTTCTCGGGGTTCTGAAGTCCGAAGAGCAGAAGCGGCATATCGTTTTCCATAGCGTAAGCGGTGGCGGTGGCGTCGATGACCTTGAGTCCCTTTTCGAGAATTTCGGAGTAATCTATCTTGTCAATTCTCTTTGCCGTCGGGTCAAGTCTGGGGTCTGCCGTATAAATAGCGTCGATATTCTTTGCAAGCATTACGACGTCTGCGTCTATTTCAACACCGCGAAGCACCGAGGTGGTGTCGGTGGTCATATGGGAAATTCCCGTACCGCCTGCAAAAATGACAACTCTCTTCTTTTCGAGATATCTGACTGCTCTCGCCTTTATGTAGGGCTCGCAGAACTGTGGCATATCGACCGAGGACATAACTCTCGTTCTGACACCGATGTGCTCGAGCGTTTCGGAAAGCGCTATCGAGTTTATTACCGTTGCGAGCATTCCCATATGGTCGGCACGGGTGCGGTCAAAGCCTTCTCCAAGCCTTCCTCCTCGCCAGATATTTCCTCCTCCGAAGACGATACCTACCTCAACTCCAAGGTCAACTACCCTCTTTATTTCTTCGGAAATTCTGTGGAGCTTCGCCCTGTCAATGACGGGGACGCTCTTTACCTTTCCGTCGGGAGCGTATTCGGCAATATCGTTTCCGTAAACCGCCTCGCCCGACAGCTTGATTAAAACTCTTCTATATTTCGTTTCCATTTTTTTGCCCCACTGCCTCTATTTTATTCTTACTATTATTTTACCCTAAATTGTATCATTTGTAAAGAGGTAAAACACAAAATTTCTTTGTCTTTTTCCATTCTGCTTCGCTACTTACTCGACTCGGCTTCGTCGCTTTACGCTATGTAAAGCATCCTCGCCTCGCTCGTGTGCGCTCGCATAATGAAAAAATACTTCGAAATTACATTTCTTCGTTAAAAAAACAAAACCGACACTTTTGCATTGGGTTCCTAAGGACAGTTGATAGGAACACGAGCATTGCGAGGTAAGAAGATGAGGGAAACTCAGTAAAATGGGTTTTCCTCTTTTCTTTTTATCCGCACATTCGTC
>JAZQUE010000150.1:0-3284 GCA_045631145.1 Eubacteriales bacterium | reverse complement strand
GCCCTGACCTCGTCGGCGTTCATATTCATTTCGGCAGTAACCGCCTGAAGCATAAGCTCCTCAATGTCGGCTCTCGTCATAACTCCGAGAGTTCCCTCTACCTGCGAATTTACGAGGTTTTCGTCGGGAATACTCATAATTCTGACGTAGACGTCGGCTCTTTCGGGAATATCAAGAGAGGAAAGGTAGTTATTAAGCTCTTCCTTTTTCTTTTCACCGTCCGAGCCCGACACAGCGGCGCTGAAGGGCTTTCCGCTGAAAATATCCTTGCCTTCACTCTCTCTTTGAGCCTTTACGGCAGGAGCGTTTTTAGTATTTTCTATAACGTACTCGGTAAGACGTGAGGTATATGCAATAGAGCCCATAAGCATATGAGACTCGCTATCCTCACTCGGTCTTATAATACCCGTAACCTTGAGGGGAAGGGCGTTAGAGTAGAGATAGCGAAGACCTGCCGTGCTGTTGCGAAGGTCTGTATAAAGACCCGTCGTCTCATCGAGAGCGTAGCAGGAGGCGGGAAGAACAACTCTGTACTCCTTCGAGCATATCTCTTTATAAGTCCACTTGGAGTTATTTCTCTTGATATCGGTCTTTTCGGTAGCGGCGGTAATAATCGAGCCCACCTGTTCCTCGTTCGTGAGTCCAAGGGCATAAAGAGTAATGTCGTCGAGCTCGTGATTTTCATCAACGACGAGCACTATTTCGTCGTAGGCTTCAGGCCATGCGCCGTAAACGAGGTCGTACTGCTCGGAAAGCAGAGGGCTTATAATCTCGCCGTCCTTACCTGGGAGCATCTCCTGCCAGAGCTTTACTCCGCTTGAGGCGGGAGAGAACATCGACATCATCGAGCCACTTTCCTCAAGCTCCTCGGAGGCAGTAAGCATTGATGAAAAATCGACCTTCATATACTTGAGCATAAGCTCGCTGAGCAGCAACTGCGTGTCGGAATAAATTATCGAGCCGTCCTTCGTTTCGGTGTATACGGGAAGCTGAATGTCGTAGCTGTACTGAATACCGCTGAGGGCGTCGTAGAGCTTAGCCTCGGGGGAGGCTTTTTCTTTTTCTATATAAGCCTTAAAGGAGGTAAGGTCGTTTTTTTCCGCCTCGATACTGTTCATCGACTTGATTATGTTATAAAGAGCAGACTTAACGTAAACGCCGTCGAGCTCGTGCTCGGTGTTCTCCGACGCCACTCCCATAAAGGTCTCCATAAGCCCCGAAAGATCCATTATCTCTTCCTCGACCGTAATCGGATAAGACGAAAGAGTGTCCTCCTGAACCTCGTCAATATATGTGGTAAAGCCTTCGGAAAGCGCATAGATAAGGGCAATTCCTATAATGCCGATAGAGCCTGCAAAGGCGGTGAGAAGGGTTCTTCCCTTTTTGGTAAAGAGGTTTTTGAGAGAAAGCGAGAAGGAGGTCTTGAGGGACATTGAGGGCTTTTTGGCATCCCCTTCAATTCTCGTCTCTATGCTCTCCTCGGTCGTGGGCATCGAGTCGCCCGTAATCTTACCGTCGAGCATATTTATTATTCTCGTTGAGTAGCGCTCGGCAAGGTCGGGGTTGTGAGTTACCATTATGACAAGTCTGTCCTTCGATATCTCCTTGAGTATCTCCATTACCTGAACGCTGGTCTCGGTATCGAGCGCACCCGTCGGCTCGTCGGCAAGGATAATATCGGGGTCGTTGACAAGAGCTCTTGCTATTGCAACTCTCTGCATCTGTCCGCCCGACATCTCGGAGGGGCGCTTATAGATCTGCTCGGAAAGACCAACGCTTTCAAGCACCTCGAGAGAACGGCGACGCCTTTCTGCCTTCGATACTCCCGAAAGCGTAAGTGCAAGCTCTACGTTCTGCAAAACGCTCTGATGAGGAATAAGATTATAGCTCTGGAAAACGAAGCCTATCGAGTGATTTCGGTAGGTATCCCAATCTCTGTCACCGAAATTTTTGGTGGACTTGCCGTTTATTATAAGGTCGCCCTCGGTGTATTTATCAAGACCGCCGATAATATTGAGCATCGTCGTCTTACCGCAGCCCGACGGGCCGAGAATAGAAACGAACTCGCTTCTTCTGAATTCAAGGTCAATGCCTCTCAGCGCTTCAACCTTACCCGTTCCCGCAGGATAATCTTTCTTTATACCTTTAAGCTGTAACATCTCTTAATTCCTTCCATATTTTATGTATATATTGTAATATACCAAATGCACTATTTATATAACTAAATTATTAAGGTTTTTTTAATTTTGAAGGAAAAAGGAGTGAATTTTATCAGTTCTTTTTTTCATTTAGCTCTATTACTATCTTTTGCTTTCTCAAAGCGTATCTTTTAAACCTTGAAGCTCCTCCGAAAGAACGGTTAACATAAGTAACTACGTAATCACATTTTTCAACCATCCATCTGTTTCTGTCAGGTATAGGAGACAAGGAAGATTTTAAGAAAAGGGGGTAAATCGTCTCTTGTCTTACGGTTTTTAGCCTTACTCTTTCATACGCCGAAACAACAAAAAAGCTTATGTGCGGATATTTTTCTGTCGCTTCATTCAATATTTCGGTAGCAAGCAAATCAAAATTGCCATTATTACCAATATAAAAAACATCAACTTTTTTGTTTTCTATTAAATCTAATATAGTGTTTTTTAAACGAGGAATCACCTCCTCATCGGTGTCTCTGTGACCAAAAAACGTACAACTTTTCATATTTTCTCCTTTTTTGTGTTTTTAGTATACTTAAAACAAGTATACTTTCAACATTATAGCACAAATTAATCTTAAAATATACTTAAATTAAGATTTTTTTGAGGGAAAATATGAGAAACAAAACAAACAAGCATTTAGGAATAGAGGTTGACCCCGAATTACACGGAAAGCTACACTACATTTCGAAATACGAAGGTCGCTCGGCAAACGGTCAGATTCTCTATCTGATAAGACAATGCATAAAAGATTTCGAAGAAAAGAACGGAAAAATAGAATTAGAAAAGGAAAACCTGCACTAAACGTGCAGGTTTTCCTTTTCGTCATAAAGTGATTTCATTGAGACGGAGTCTTTAAGATGACCTCTCTTACACGTCAAGCTTTACGAGGTCTTCAAAGGTCTCGCGTTTTACCGAAACTCTCGCCTTGCCGTCCTTCAGGGTAACGAGGGCGGGGCGAAGAAGTCTGTTGTAATTCGACGCCATCGAAAAGTTATACGCACCGGTTGTGCAAACGGCGAGAATATCGCCTCTTTCGGGCTTCTTGAGCTTCACTCTTTCTTGAATAAGGTCTCCGCTTTCACAGCA
>JAZQUE010000149.1:0-5290 GCA_045631145.1 Eubacteriales bacterium | reverse complement strand
AATTACGATTTGAGGGTTGTTGACGAGAGCTCTTGCGAGTGCAACTCGTCTCTGCTCGCCACCCGAGAGCTGAAGGGGATAATGATGCGCCTGCTCCTCGAGGTTTACGAGCTTTAAGAATTTATAAACTCTTTTACCGATAACTCTTCTCGGCTCGCCGATAACGTGCATAGCAAAGGCTACGTTCTCGAAAACCGTCATATGAGGGAAGAGCCTGAAGTCCTGAAAAACGAAGCCCATAGTGCGTCTGAGATAGGGAACCTTGCGGTTCTTCATCTTGTTTAAGTCGAAACCGTTGATTTCAATTTTTCCAGTGGTCGCCTTTTCTTCTCTCAAAAGAAGCTTTGTAAGAGTAGTTTTTCCCGCGCCGTTAGGTCCGACGATGAAAACGAACTCACCGTCGTTAATGGTAAGGTCAACGTTCTTTAAGGCTTGCGTGCCGTTGGGGTAAGTCTTTGTAACGTTTGAAAGTTTTATCATTTTTTCTATCCTTAATGTTCGGGTTTGTTAAAGGCAAAACAAACTCACGACAAAATCATGAGTTATGTTTTTGCTCTTCCTTAAAATTTAGTGTTTTTAGAGGAGAGATATTTCTTAACCATCAAAGCAACCTTAAAGGTGATGGCATGCTCGAACTCACGAAGGTCAAGTCCCGTGAGCTTCTTTATCTTCTCAAGTCGGTAAACAAGGGTGTTTCTGTGAACGAAAAGCTTTCTCGAGGTCTCGGAAACGTGTAGGTTATTTTCAAAGAAAGCCTGAATGGTGATAAGCGTCTCACGGTCAAGCATCTCAAATGCACCCTTCTTGAATACTTCGCCGAGGAACATTTCGCAAAGAGTGGTGGGAAGCTGATAGATAAGACGTCCGATACCGAGATTATCGTAGCTGATTACGTTCTTTTCGGTGTCGAAAACCTTTCCTACTTCAATGGATATCTGTGCTTCCTTGTAGGAGCGTGCAAGCTCCTTGATGGACTCAACGACAGTACCGATACCTACGAATGCCTTCGAAAAGAATTCACTGTTTACAGTGTCAACGATGTTCTTCGCAGTCTTGGTGATTTCCTTGAGGTCAACGGGCTCCTTGATTTCGCGAACGAGCACTACCTCGTTTTCCCCTACGCCGATAACGTAGTCCTTGTTCTTGTCGGGATAAAGGTTCTGTATAACGTCGAGGGGAACGCAGTCGTTTTTGCCGATGAACTTAATGAGATAAACGATTCTCGATATTTCGTTGTTGATATGTAGCTCCTTCGACTTGATGTAGATGTCGCTGGGGAGAATGTTATCGAGAATAACGTTCTTTATAAAGCTCGCCTTGTCGTATTTTTCATCGTAAAGAGCCTTGATGTTCGTGAGAGAAATACAGAGGAGGGTAGCAAGATTGTCGGCAACTCCGTCCGAGCCCTCAACGAAAACCACGTATTCTATCTTTCCGTGATTGTTGATGGGGTGGTGGGTGTAGCCGTTTGCTCTGAAGGAGTCGTTGGTGTAGGCAAGCTCCTCCTTTACTCCGTCGAGAGTTTCGCCAATTCTGACAAGCTCGCTGCAGGCAATAATACAGCCGTTCTTGTCTACAACTCCGATAGTTCTGTCAATAGCGTCCTTCATCTGATGAACTATGCTTTGAAAAAGCCTGTTTGACATTTTTTGTTCCTCCGTTACTTGAGCATCTTAATCGCATAGAACAATGCGAAGATTATTGTTTCAAGACCTATTATGATTCCGTAAATTACAAAGGAGCCGATGGAAAGCGAATCGAGTATCGCAAATGCTGTGAAAAGAAGAATGGCAAGAATAATGGGAAGGTAGCTTGCGTTTTCCTTCATAAGCTTTATTCCGCAGAATTTACCGCCGTTTTTCTTTGCAATTATAAACGCCACGAGGATAAATACCGAAACGGCAATAACAAGTGCTCTTGCTATTATATCCTGAACCTTGTGGTCTATGGGAGAAATGAGGTTTACCGCATAAAGCGAGAAAGCCGAAAGCGCATTGAAAAGAGTCATAACGAAGTATGAGCCGGGGAAGGAAATCGCAATAAAATAAAGAAGGGATACGAGAACGACGAAAACTATCGAGGGAACGTAGCCCTTTGATACGAAGTTCGATATAAGAACCGAAACTACGAGAAGCACTGCCGTTACTGCAAGAACGAAGGAAGAGGAGAAGAGCTTCAGCGACTCGTCAACTCCCGCCTTTCTCTTTTGAAAAAAGAAGAAAAGAGAAATAGCAAAAAGAATGAGAGGTAAAACAGGGAAGAAGGGCGCCGCCTTCATATATCCCTCAAGATAGGGAACACTGTCCATCGAGCCAAGCCAGTTCTTGACCGAAAGGAGAGCGTAGACCGCCACGCACATAAGAACAAAGACCGCTATCATTCTGTTAGTCAGAGTGTCGTTGCGTCTCGTTTTGTAGGAATAATTCATCTTCGCCATTTATTTTCACCTCATAATTTATAATCTTGTTTCGTATAAAACCATAGCTAGCACTGCCATACCTGCCGTCTCGGTTCGCAATATCAGCTTCCCGAGAGTAACCGACGGGATACCGAGCGAGTCGAAGGCCTTCGACTCGACGGGAGAAATACCCCCCTCGGGCCCGATGTAAAAGCCAAGCGATTTCAAAGGCTTATCCTTTATTACGTCCTTTACCGTTCGCCCCTCCGAGAGCTCGTAGCAGTAGAAGGCTCCGTCGAGCTTTTTGAGAATTTCGGCACATTCGGCTACCGTTATAACGGAATGCACCTCGGGAACGATGCCACGTCCGCATTGCTTTGACGCTTCAAGGGCGATTTTGTTCCATCTTTCGCACTTTTTCTTTTCTCCCTCTCGGTCGAGCTTTACTATACTTCGCTCTGCCGAAACGGGATAAATGTGACTGACACCAAGCTCAACTGCCTTTTGTATAACGGTGTCCATTTTATCGTTTTTTATAAGTGCTTGAAAAAGGTATATCTCGACGTCCGATTCGGTGTCCGACTTTTTGATTTCTTTAACTCTCAAAAAAACCGAGGACTTATTAAAGGAATCAATGACCGTAATATAGTCGTTACCTGTTGAATCGGTGACGGTGAGCCCTTCACCAACCTTCATCCTCAAGGTCTTTGATATGTGCAGAGCGTCCTGCCCCGTTATCTCGATTAGTGAGTCGGGCGCTTGTTCGGGACAATCTGCCCCAAAATCTACGAAAAATTTTGGCATAATAGTAACCTTTCGGCAAAGAGGGGTTCGGTTTTTATCCTCATTTTGTATACATTCAACAACATTATACTATATAGTTGTCGATTTGTCAAAGAATTTTTAATTTTTTTTGGTCATTTTTTATGTTTTATTGATAAAAAGATAAAAAAATCGACCGTTATTTTGTGAATACTATCACAGACCAGTCGTCGAGAGTCTCGGAGTGAAGCGTTTTGAAGCCCACCTTTTCAAGAGCCTCGCGCACCTCGTCCTCTCTTTCGCTGATGATTCCCGAAGCAATGAGCCTTCCCGAGACCTTGAGCTTTTCGTAAAACATATCTGCCATCATAATTATAATTCCCGCAACGATGTTAGCGCAGATAACGTCGTACTCATCTCCAACCTCTCGGTAGAGCGCCTCGTCTCTGAGAATATCTCCGTCGAGCACCTTGACAAAGGATGAGTCAAAGCCGTTTTGAGCCATATTCTCCTCGGCAATTCTCGCCGCAACCTCGTCAATGTCAACGGCAACCGCCGACGACGCACCGAGCTTAAGAGCGGCAACGGTAAGAATACCGCTTCCGCAGCCCATATCGAGAACCCTCTCGCCGCCCGAGATTATTTCCTCAAGCCTCTCCATACATAGCCTCGTCGTAGCGTGAGAGCCGGTGCCGAAGGAGGATGCAGGGTCTATTTCTATTATTTCGTGGCCCGCCTGAAGCTCACTCGGAAGCTCCTCCCAGGTGGGCTTGACTGCGAGACGGCTTCCTACGGGAAAGGGCTTGAAGTACTGTCGCCAGTTGTTTTCCCAGTCCTCGTCTCTTACCTCGTCCTTTTCGAGAGTGATAAGAGAGTAGCTCTCGTTTTCCGCCTTGAGCGCTTCGAGTGCCCTTTTCGTTTCGTCAAAAAGGATAGAGCCGTCCTCGTCGGTGGCGAAGTAAGCGTATATTACGACGGGCTTGTCCTCACTCGACAGAAGCTCGTCGTCAATGTAATCATAAAAAATTCCGCCGCCTGAAAGAGTTTCTTCAAGGTCGGAAAAGTCTTCTACAGTAAAGGTGTCAACCCCCGAGATTACGAGAAGGTTTGATATCTCCTCGACGAATACGGAGGAAGGAACGGGCGTGCCGTTTGCGCTTATCTTAAGTCTCGTCCAAATCATTTTGTCTCCTCAAAACAATAGGAATGCTTTTTAAAGCATTCCTGTCGCTTTTTATGTGTTTTTTGAATTAAAGAATGTACTTGTTGAGCTCCTTGGGGAAATCGCTGATGTCTATCGACGCGGTTGTGATAAGGTTTATTTCTCTTTCATTCGTTATCTTGTCGAGAACCTCAACGAGCTTCACGAATTCTGCCTTGTCGTCCTTACAAATCTTGAGAGAAGAGTCGATAAAGATATCCTTTATATCGTAGTTGGCGGATATAATACCGCAAACCATACCGTAAAGCTCATCGGCGTTCGAAATGCCGAAAGCGTCAGTGTCAACGAGTCTAACCTGATGGCGAACGTCAAATATGAGCTTGTTGCCCTTTTCGATGCAAACGACGTTGCCGGGAGAAGTCTCGACAGCTTTATTTGCAAGCTCGATGAGATGCTTTGTCTTACCGCTGCCCTTGAGACCAATGATGATTCTTACCATAAAATTACCTACCTTTCACTGTGTGAAATTGAAGACTTTATCTTCTGTATTTATTGTATAACAAAACCGTCAAAAAATCAATAGTTTTTTATCAAAATAACAAAAATTGTAATTAAAAGTAATAATATATATTTATTTTGCCCGATACGATAACAATTCTGTCGATAACACTCCTTACTATTGCACGCTTTTCTCTCATTTCAAGCTCATTCCATATTTCAGAAAGCCCCGATATCTTCTTCGCCTTTTTATGTCTCTCGAGGCGGGAGCGCTCCCTCTTTTCCTTTTCTTCCTCCTCGCGCTTCAGCTTTTCGAGCTTCTTCTTCGTTTCCTCTATTACCGATAAAAGAGCGTCGTCGCCCTCCGACCATAGCTCGTAAAGACGGATAAGCTTTTTTTCAAGCCTCACGCTTGACGGAGTGGCTTTTTTCGGGATAACCTCGCCCTCGCTTTCAACCGCCATTGTGAA
>JAZQUE010000148.1:0-4230 GCA_045631145.1 Eubacteriales bacterium | reverse complement strand
CCCGTCTGTTGAAGCCTTTGAGCAATTTTACCACCTCATAAAAGAAATATTTACCATTATTTTGCGGTAAAAGAGAAGTTTTATACAGAATGTTAAAAAAATTTTTGTTGACAAAGAGATTTTTATATATTATTATTGTAGACAACTGAAGGTAGGGGGTGTCTTTTTTATGAAAAGCGGTTTTATTTATTCCGACGACAATAAAAGATACCATACCCAGAACTATCACCTAAGACACACCTTCGGTGAAAAGGTGACGAAGATTTCCCTCGACGCAGGCTTTACCTGCCCGAACATCGACGGCAGGTGCGGAGTTGGAGGCTGTATATACTGCCTCGACGGAAGCGGAAGCGCCTCGAGGAAAAGCCTTCACGAGCAGTTTGTCGAGGTAAAGGAAAAAATGAGGCTGAAGTGGGACTCGAATAAGTTTATCGTCTACCTTCAGGCTCACTCCAACACCTACGGAAGACTCGAGGACTTAAAAAGAATATACGAGGAGGTTCTTTCCTTTGAAAACGTGGTGGGCCTCTCGGTTGCCACACGGGCAGATTGTCTTGATGAGGATATCGCCGACCTGCTTTTAGAAATATCGAAAAGAACCTATCTCAACGTCGAGCTCGGACTTCAGAGCACCTTCGACGAAACGGCAAGGCTTATAAACAGAGGGCACGGCTTTGAAGCCTTCCTCGAGGGCTACGACCTTATGAAGAAAAGGGATATCAAGGTGTGTGTCCACCTTATAAACGGACTTCCCGGCGAGACGAGAGATATGATGATAGAGAGCGTCAGAAGGGTAAACGCCCTCGGCGTATTCAGCATAAAGCTTCATCTGCTCCACGTCCTTCGGGGAACTCCCTTATCGGATATGTACGAAAGAGGGGAGTTTGAGACCTTTGAGCTTCAGGACTACGTAAATCTCATTTGCGACGAGCTTGAATATATCCGTCCAGAGACGGTTATACAAAGGCTTACGGGAGACGGACAGAAGGAATACCTCGTATCTCCCTTGTGGAGTATGAAGAAATTCGTCGTCCTCGACGAAATAGATAAGGAAATGGAAAGAAGAAAAACCTTTCAGGGAGCAAAGCTATGACTGAAATAACCTCAAGAAAGAACGGCGCTGTTCTTTGTGCCCTCGCCCTTCACGACAAGAGGACGAGAGATGCCGAAAACCTCTTTTTTACCGAGGGGAGAAAGCTCTACCTTGAAGGCGTGTCAATGGGCTTTATTCCCGAAAGAGTATTCATCACAAGGTCTTTTTTTGAAAAACACCCCGACGTCGAGGCGAAGGAAATATTCCTCGTGACCGACGAGGTGTATCGAAAGATTACCGACGAAAAAGCGCCCGAGGGAATTTTCGCAGTTTTCAAAAAGCCTTATTTCGAGAAAAAAGATAAAGCACCTACCGTTATACTTGAAGACATACAAGACCCGGGAAACGTCGGAACGGTGCTTCGTACCGCAGTAGCCTTTGGAATAGGCGAGGTTATCACGACTGGGTGTGCCGATGCATATTCACCCAAAACCGTACGCTCGACTATGGGTGCAGTCTTTAAGATTCCCGTCACCTCCTTTGAAAACATCGACGAAGCGGTGGCTTACGCAAGAGAAAAGAGCGATAAAATTATTGCCGCAAGCCTCTCGCCCGACAGTATTACGATAGAGAGTGCCGATACCGCCTTTTCGGCGATTATGATAGGAAACGAGGGGAGAGGTCTCTCGGAGAGGGCGATAGCCCTTGCCGACGAGAAGGTCATTATTCCGATGTCCAATACCGAGTCGCTCAACGCCTCGGTCGCCGCCTCGATTTTTATGTATGATTCTATGGTAAAAAGAAATGTCTGAGAAGCTTCTTTATTGGATATGGCTCACGACAGAGCTTGAGTTTTCCCACAGAAAAGTATCAAGCGTATATAGAAAATTCACTCCCGAGGAAGCCTTCTTCTCGTCAACCGACGAGCTTATAGCTTCAGGCGTGCCGCACGACGTGGCAGAGGCGCTCGAGAGGCGAGACCTCACGAGAGCAAGACAGATTTCGGAGAAGTGCGAGGCGTTCGGAATAAATATAGTTCCCGCGAATTCACGCCACTATCCGAGACAGCTTGAAATTCTCCGCGACAGACCGTATATAATATACGCAAGAGGCGACCTCTCGGTTTTAAAAAATAAAACCGCCGCCATCGTCGGCACGAGGAGAAACACGAAAAGAGGAGAAGCGCTTACCGAAGAAACGGCAGAAAGGCTTATCTCGGAGGGGTTCACTCTTATAAACGGTGTCGCCGACGGAATAGACTCCGTCGCCGCAAGAGTGAGCGTCGAGAGGGGAGTACCCTTCGTTGCGGTACTCGGCGTGGATATTGATAAATACTACCCCGCCTCAAACAAACGACTCATCGACAAAATTGCCGATAACGGCGTGGTTATATCGGAGTATCCACCCTTTACGAGCGCAAGGTACTTTGCAGAGCGTAACCGCATAATCGCAGGGCTTTCCGACGAGGTCTACGTCCTCGAAGCGCCCGAAAAAAGCGGAGCGCAGATAACGGCGGATATCGCCCGTAAATACCGCATTCCCGTATACGCTCCCGATATTGACGGGGCGAGCTTCGAGGGATGCCGCAGCCTCATAAAGAAGGGCGCGAATATTCTCGGAGGAGAAAAGATGAAGAAGGAAAAGAAGCCACCCGTCCTTGACGGCACGAGGCTTTATATATACGAAAAGTTAAAAGAACAAAGCGTAGGCGAGGAGGAGCTTATCGACGGAGGTCACTCAATCGCCGAGGTGCTCACTGCTCTCACCGAGCTTGAGCTTGACGGAATAATAAAAGCCCTTCCGGGCGGTAAATACAAACTCACAGAATAAGGAGAATACAATGTCAAATCTTGTAATAGTTGAGTCACCCACAAAAGCGGGTACTATAAAGGGATATCTCGGCTCGAGCTATAAGGTCGTAGCATCGAAGGGACATATAAGAGACCTTCCGAAGAGCACCCTCGGCATTGATATAGATAACGATTTTGAGCCGAAATATATCAATATAAGAGGAAAAGCCGAGCTTATAAACGAGCTCAAAAAGGAAGCGAAAAACGCTAACAAGGTCTACCTCGCAACCGACCCTGACCGCGAGGGAGAGGCTATTTCGTGGCACCTTGCCACCGTTCTCGGACTTGACGAGAAAAAGACCTACCGAGTTTATTTCAACGAGATAACGAAGAATGCGGTAAAAGAGGCTATCCATAACCCCTCGGCTATCAACCCTGACCTCGTTGACGCACAGCAGGCCCGCCGTCTTATCGACAGAATAGTGGGCTATAAGCTCTCTCCGTTTCTCTGGAAGAAGGTGAAGAACGGACTGTCGGCAGGACGAGTGCAGTCGGTTGCGACCAAGCTCGTCGTCGAGCGTGAAAACGAGATAAGAGACTTTGTGTCGGAGGAGTCCTGGACTGTTGACGGAGTGTTCAAGGGAGATGCCGCAAAGAAGTTTAAGCTTCGTTTCTACGGCGACGCGAGCGGCAAGACCGAGCTTCATAAGAAGGAGGACGCCGATAAGATTCTCGAGGGACTCGTAGGTGCGACCGCGTCCGTAACAAGCCTTAAAAAAGGCTCGAAGAAGCGTACACCCGCACCCCCTTTTACTACCTCGCAGCTTCAGCAGGAGGCTAACCGCAAGCTCAACTTCCAGTCGAAAAAGACTATGAGCGTTGCGCAGGAGCTCTACGAAGGCGTACACCTCGGAAAGAGCGGAGACCACGGTCTTATCACCTATATGCGTACCGACTCGGTAAGAGTTTCGGTAGAGGCGGCAGACGCTGCGGAAAGCTATATCAAGAACACCTACGGAGATAAATACTATCCGAGGACGAGAAGAGTGTTCAAGTCGAAGGGCAACGCGCAGGATGCGCACGAGGCTATCCGTCCCTCCGACGTAAGCCTTACACCCGATATGGCGAAGCCCTATCTCACGAGCGACCAGTATAAGCTCTATAAGCTCATCTGGTGCAGATTTGTTGCCAGCCAGATGGAGACCGCCCTTTACGATACCGTTTCGGTAGAGGTAATGACGAGGAGCGCAAAAGCGGAATATATCTTCAAGGGCAAGGGCGAAACGAGAAAGTTCGACGGCTTTATGGCGCTTTACAACGTCAGCCTCGACGACGAGGACAAGGACGACGAGGAAAACGTAGCTCTTCCCGCACTCTACGAGGGAGAGGCTCTCGCACTTCTCGAGG
>JAZQUE010000147.1:0-2451 GCA_045631145.1 Eubacteriales bacterium | reverse complement strand
GAAGAAGGGCGAGAAGATGATGGGCGGCTTTGAAATGAACGACGGTATGCTGCAGATGCTCGGCGGCTTCACCGTTCTTCGCCTTTCGGGAATGATAGGAATGATGGGAGTAAATCTCACTAAGGAAGACCTTCTCGACCTCAACAGAAAGCTCAACAAGATAAAGAAAAAAGAAAATTAAGGAAAAAAGCAACGGGCTCAAGGCAAGAGTCCGTTGCTTTTTTCGATAAAAGAATGTAGCAACTCCTATGTTATAAATTATAACATATATTTATAACAACTCTAAAGGCATAATATTAATGAGGTGATAAAATGAAAGAAAAACTCATTATTAATAAACGCCTTCCCAAGGGAGAGGACGGATATAAGACGTTTTCTATCAGAATAAAGGATGAAACCGTAGAAAGACTTGATACTCTTTCAAGAGAAACGGGCAGGTCGAGAAACGAGCTTATAAATATTTTGCTTGATTTTGCAATAGACAACAGTGAAGTGAAAACGACTGATTAGGAAGAAATATGGGAAAATTTGATAAAATACTACTGTGTACCGACCTCGACGGCACGCTTTACAGAAAAGATAAATCAATATCAGACGAAAATCTCGAGGCGATAGAGTACTTCAAAAGAGAGGGCGGATACTTCACCTTTATAACGGGAAGGATGCCGTTTCTCTCGAAGGACGTTTACGAAAAGACTACTCCCAACTGTCCCTTCGGATGTATAAACGGAGGGGGAGTGTACGACCACAGAAGCGGTGAATACAAGAACAAGATAAAGACCTCGAGAGAGGTTCTTGAGCTTGTCGAGCTGGTTGACAGAGAGATACCCGAGATGGGAATACAGGTAAACACTTTTGAAAAGGTCTATTTTGCGAAGGACAACTTTGCGATGGAGCGCTTCAGAAAGATTACCGGCGCGCCGTTTTTGAGGTGTCACTATAACGACGTTGAGGATGATATAGCAAAAATTCTTTTCGCCGATGCGAACACCGACAACATCGTCGCTCTTGCTACCCTCCTTCAGTCGCATCCTCTCGCCGATAAGTTCGACTTTGTCAGAAGTGAGAAAACGCTCTATGAGATTTTGCCGAAGGGCGTGAGTAAGGCGACCTCGCTTGATATCATCGCATCTTTTCTTTCGACCGATAAGACGGTAGCCGTCGGCGACTACTCGAACGACGTCGAGATGATAAAGGCGGCGAAGGTTGGAATTGCGGTAGGAAACGCCACCGACGACGCAAAGGCGGCGGCAGACTATATCACCGTCACCAATGAGGAAAGTGCTATCGCAAGGATAATTGAAGATATAGAAGATAAAAAAATTTTGGGACTGTAAGTCCCAAATTTTTATTCGTATTTGTTGAGGGTTGTTTTTATAAGTGACTTGAACTCCTCTCTTACGCTCTCGGGGGAGACTATCTCCACCTCGTCTCCGAAGCCCATAACCCAGCCGAGAAAGAGGGGGCTTACGTGCACCTTGATATGCACGTCGAAGTGCTCGCCGTCTGCCTTTAAGAAGGGTGCGTCTTCGCCGAAGCGGTCGATAATAACGCCTGCAAGGTGATTTCTGCACCTCAGCGTTACGCTTTCCTCCCGTCCTCCGTACATACCGAAGGTCTTTTTCGAGTAAAGCGCCATATCGAAGCCCTTGAAGCAGTCCTCGCCGTCGCTCTCCTCGTCGGTGAGTGATATCTTCATCATTTTGTCAACTCTGTAATGCTTTATCTTCTCGCCGTCAAATGCTATGAGATAATAGTTTTCGTCATCCCAGGTAAGCGCCTTCGGACTGACGATATAGTGTCTGCCCTCGCGGCGAAGAACCTTTTCTTTCCTTTCGTTCCATTCGAAATACAGAAAGGATATCTTTTTCTTTAAATTTATTGCCTCGTGTATGTAGTCTACCGAATAGTAGATGCTCTCGTTTACCGACTTTACTCGGTTTGCAACGTAGACCTGCCTCGAAATTCTCTCGGCGTCAAATCGGCTCATAAGAGAGGATAGCTTTTCGATAAGGCTACGGCTTTTCTTCTCGGAAATGAACTTCGATGACTGCACCGCATCGATGAGAAGCTTTACCTCGGGAAGCTCGAATTCTCGGCTGACGACGTGATAGGTCACCGCCTTCGATTGCCTCTTTTCGATATCAAGCCCGAAAAGGCGTAGCGTTTCTATATCGTCGTAGAGCGCCTTTCTCTCGGCGTCGATGCCCGACTCGTGGAGAAATGCGGTAACATCCGAAAGGGTCACACCGTGCTCCTCGTCGGTGTTTTCGAGGAAAAATTTCAGTAAATATAGAATTTTAATCTTCTGATTTACGCCTCTTGACATTTTCGTCTCCTGAAGGTGTTTTTTTAATTATAACATTTATCATTATATAATTCAAGTACAAAAAATCGGACAGTATTCTGTCCGATTTTTTCAAGGAGATAGGAAAAAATGCTTCAGAATGG
>JAZQUE010000146.1:0-1942 GCA_045631145.1 Eubacteriales bacterium | reverse complement strand
TTTCAACCGCCATTGTGAAAAGGTCGCGCATCACCTCGTCCTCCACCTCGTCTGCCCATACCCGCTCGGCTTTGCAGTGAGGGTCGTGAACGAGATAAGGCTTTGAGGACTGTCTGGAATAGCAAACGAGCTTGTAGCCCTTTTTGCCCCATTTCTGATATCTCATCCTCGCACCGCATTCACCGCAGAAAACGAGCCCCGCAAGGAGATGGGGAGAGGAGTCCTGAACACCTCTTTTGCGCTTTTCGAATTCCTCCATAGCACGCTCGTAGGTCTCTCGGTCAATTATAGCCTCGTGTCCACCCTTGTATTCCTCACCCTTGTAGGTTATAACTCCGACGTTGGTCTTTCTTTTGAGAATCTGTACGACCAGCTTTTCGTATTTGAGACCAAGCTCGTTTGCTATCGAGTTTGGGGAGTAGCCCGATAAAAACATATCGTAAATTTTCCTTACCGTTTCGGCATCGGAGTTTGGAACGAGTACACCTTTTACGGGGTCGTAGTCGTAGCCGAAGGGAATTTTTCCGCCCCCCATCCAAAGCCCGCCCTTCACTCGCTCTTTCATACCCATTCTCGTCCTTATTTTTATGTTTTCACGCTCGAGCTGGGCAAACGCGGAGATAATTCCGAGCATCGCACGCCCGATAGGAGTGGAGGTGTCCATATTTTCAGTGAGCGAAACGAAGCCCACACCGTTTTTGTTAAGGACGTCCTCTATAAGATAAAGAGTGTCCTTCTGACTTCGTGAGAGACGGTCGAGCTTGTAGACCGCAACGTGAGAGATAAGGGAGTCCTCAATGTCACGGATAAGCGCCGTCATCGCAGGTCGGTCGAGATTGCTTCCGCTGTATCCGGGGTCAACGTAGAACTCAAAGCTCTCGTATCCCTTCGATACGCACCACGCCTCAAGCATCTTTTTTTGCGCCTCTATCGAATATCCTTCCTCTGCCTGCCCCTCGGTAGAAACCCTGACGTAAAGCGCAACCTTCTTTTTCATAAAAAATCACCTCGGCTTAACTTTAAATCAACACCCTTATCAAAAAATGTATAAAAGTGTAAAACAGAGCTTAAAATTAATCGAGGTGATTTATTTGGTAGTTGAAAGATTTATAAACGGTAAAAAAGCAGATGCCAAAGAGGTGTCAAAAAAGAAGCTTGACCTTACGAAATACCTTCAACTTGTCAGAAATTTCAGGTAGGTAGAGCGCTTTACTTCACGGAATTCTTCATAAGGGTCATAAAACGCTTCTTTTTTTCTCGACGGCGCATCTCCAGGCATAAAGCCGAGCGATAAAACGCCGTATCTGAGAGCGTCGGGCGCATGGGTAAGCTCGTGGGGAGTGAGGGAAACGTCCTCGGGTATCCTCTCGTCAAAGGTGAGTCGGGGAAGGGTGCGGATGAGGTTGAGACAGTTTTCGAAAAATAGTATTTTCGGTACTCCCTCCTCGTCCTCCCGAAGAAGCTCGCGTATCACGCGCCACCCCGCTATTCTGTTGTTGTTTGCGGGGGTAACGCCTGCGAGACCCGCACTTGCCATAACGTCGAAGCCCGTCCTTCCGCTATCCTGACGCCTTCCCGCAAGGTCGGGACTCGCGACCGCCCGCCGTAGCTTTTCTTCGCCCGTAAGGCGTATTATTTCCTTTGCCGCCTCGCTGAGTATGAGGTTCGGGCGGTAAAGCTCTCGGTAAACGTAAACTCTCTTTCTGTCGGGCGGAGAAGCAAACCAAAGACACGCCGTCATATCGAGTCCGTAGTCAAAGGCGATAAATCTGTTCCAGTCCTCAGGAATTTCAAAGGGACGGCAAACGTGCTTTTCTCTTGAAAACTCGGGGAAAAACTGCCCCTCATAAAGGTCCCAGCGCCCATCAAGCCATGCTGCGCGAAGCTTTTCGGGAAGCGTTTTTAACATGTTTACATATTCGGGATCATTCTGACAAAGGAC
>JAZQUE010000145.1:0-1871 GCA_045631145.1 Eubacteriales bacterium | reverse complement strand
CTCCCAGCTGAGCTAAGCTCCCCTATACAATGAAAGTTTATTTAAACCCTTTAAGAGTTTATGGAGCGGATTACGAGGCTCGAACTCGCTACCTCAACCTTGGCAAGGTTGCGCTCTACCAGATGAGCTAAATCCGCAAATATTACCGGTCGTTGTAAACCGGATTTGGTGCCTCCGGTCGGAATCGAACCAACGACACGAGGATTTTCAGTCCTCTGCTCTACCAACTGAGCTACAGAGGCATAATAACGGCCCAACGCAATATATAATACCACGACAAAGAGAATTTGTCAAGACATTTTTGAGATTTTTTTATTTTTTATTCAGGAGTATTTCCTGCATTGACGTAAGGTATGGGTATCCCCTCTTAGAAAGACCTATTGCACACTCGTCCATACCCGAAAGGAGCGTATCGACGGAGTGGGTATCGGGGGTTATAACGAGTCCCTTTCCCATTTCGGCTATTCTGTCGAGCATATAGTCCTCAAGATAGGGCGTCGTGCGGTAGCCTCTCGATATCGCACCTGTATTCACCTCAAAGACGACGGGGGCATTTTTAAGATTGTCGAGTGAATTAAACACCGCCTCTTTATAGCGGGGAGAGTTTACGTCGTAAAAATACTCACGCTCGTTGAATTTCGTTATTACGTCGAAGTGTCCGACGATATCACAAGCGGTTCTTTCGTAAATCTCGCCCATCATCTTATAGTATTCCTCAACGAAGGCGTATCTGTCGCCGCCGTAAAACTCCTTTATTCCGTCCTTATGCACCTGAAGGGTGTTGTCCACCGTAATATAGCGGTCGTTTTTCCTTATTCTGTGCACCGAGCCGATAACGTAGTCGAAGTCTCTGGTATCAAGCTCGGTATAATAGTCGTATTCTATTCCGAGATATACTTTTATTCTGTCAAAGTATTTATCCTTGAGCCTCAATATTTCGGTCTTGTAGTTCTCCACCGCTTTCTCGGACATACACCACGCGGGCTCATTCCAGAGAGGTGAGTGGGAAGAAAAGCCTATCTCGGGACAACCGAGCTCAATCGCACGGAGCACCATTTCCTCGGCGGTATTTTTTCCGTCGCAGAAGGTGCAGTGTGTATGAAAAGCGGAAAGTGTCATTTCGTCATCTTCTCCTGCTTTACTTTCTTATCAATGATATGACGGGAGGCAAGCTCACGGTGTACCTCCTCAACCGAAATTCCCATTTCGGTCATAAGCACCATTACGTGATAAGCGAGGTCGGCGATTTCATAGATAGTTTCCTTCTTATCGTCTGCCTTTCCTGCAATAATAACCTCGGTACACTCCTCCCCTACCTTCTTTAAAATCTTGTCGATTCCCTTATCGAAAAGATAGGTAGTATACGAGCCCTCGGGTCTGTCCTTTCTTCTGCCCTCAAGGAGAGAGGCAAGAGAGTCGAGGGTAAAGCGGTGAAGCTCGTCGCTCTGATAGAGGGTATTATTAAAACAGCTTTCGTCGCCGAGGTGGCAGGCGGGGCCGTCCTTTTCAACGACAACGACGAGGGCGTCCTTGTCGCAGTCGGCGGTAATCGAGACGATATGCTGATAATTACCGCTGGTTTCTCCTTTAAGCCATAGTTCGTTTCTCGACCTGCTCCAGAAGCAAGTAAGCCCCTTTTCGATAGAAATCTCAAGGCTCTCCTTATTCATATATGCAAGGGTGAGCACCTCTCCGTTTATCGAATCTACGACAATGGCGGGAATAAGTCCTTTTTCGTCAAATTTAAGTTCATCAATATTTATCATCGTTAAAGCCTCACGTTTATATTATTGTCTTTAAGCTCTTTTTTCAGGTCTTCTATGTCGATTTCTCCGAAGTGGAATACCGATGCGGCAAGTCCTGCGTCTATA
>JAZQUE010000144.1:0-11157 GCA_045631145.1 Eubacteriales bacterium | reverse complement strand
GGCTGTAACTACAAGTCAGGACAAATAGGGCGTGTCATTCGCTACAATACCCGTTTCTGCCGTGACAAGCGTTATTCGGGTTGGCGTGTCCTTATGAGGACGGGTAACGTTTTCAGCACCGAGTTCTGCTACGGAGAAGTTCCTCTCAAGTACGACGTTTTCGATTTTGAGGCATTCGAAAAGAGCCCAATGGAGTTTTGGGTAGTTTCTACCGACCTTGTAACGGGCGAGGCGGTCTATCACAGATACGACGGCTTTTCCGACCACGGCTTCGACTGGATAAGAGCGTCTGCCTCGATGCCTCTTGTATCCGAGATTGTGGAAATCGACGGACAAAAGCTACTTGACGGCGGTATTGCCGATTCGATTCCCGTAAGGCACTTTGAGTCTCAAGGCTACGACAAAAACGTCGTAGTTCTCACACAGCCCGAGGAATACCGAAAGGGCAAAAACAAAGTGTTCCCCTTCATCAAAAGAAAATATAAAAAATATCCGAGGTTCGTTGAAACAGCAAGACGCCGTCACGAAAATTACAACGAAACGCTCGACTATATAAAAGAAAAAGAGGAGCGAGGCGAGCTTCTCGTTCTCCGCCCAGAAAAAGACCTTCCCGTCAAAAAGGTGGAAAAGAACCCCGAAAGACTGAAAGAGGCTTATGAAATCGGCAGAGAAACGGCACGTCGGAGAATAGAGGAAATAAAAGAATACCTATAATAAAGGAGATGCGTCGCATCTCCTTTATTTTTATTTTTTACTGAAGTAAAAATTGTTTCCTTTAATGCCCTCTCCCCATTCCCAGAAGATATGAGTATTCTTCATAGTAAGCTCTATCGAGGTGGAAGTTTCGTTTGAGGTTTTGAAGCCGAAGGACTCTATCTTTTCGGCGGTAGTTTTATCGCTTCCATTTATAGACATAAAGTCAATAACGTGCCAGAGCGCGTATGCCACTTCCCTGTCACCCGTAAGATAGAGTATTGCCTCCATCATCATATTGAGTCTATCGTTAGCGGTATTATCAAGACTTTTTCGCCAGCCGAATACGTTAACACCCGCTCTGTTATCCTCAGGGTGCTTTATAATCGTTCCCACTCCCTTATTGTAGTCGCCGCTGTTCATGGCTATTCCGCCGCCGAAAAATCTTTCCGAATAAATCACTCCTACGTATCCGTTGAGTAAGCTTCTTACGGCATCCACATTGGTGTACTGCGTAAACTCACCAACGGGTGTGGGAGGAAGCTTCGATTTATGATACTCATCTCTGTGGTCGAGGTAACCCGTAACGTGACCGTAGCCGTAGGACTTTCTTATATCAAGCTTTGCATCGTCGGAGGAATACATAGGGATAATCTTAACGTAGGTGTCACCGCACTTGGTACACACCTTTTCCATTCTTCCCTCGACACCCTTATCGGGATAGGCTACAATCTGCCACTCTGTATAAGTGTGAGTTGCTTCTTCACGAGAGTTTACGTTACGCCAGTAATTCGCAGGCATGGGATAATTACAAGTAATATACGAGGAAGTATAAAGCACCTCTCCCGTCGAGTCGTACATAGGGACGGTCTGATTAACACGGCATTTATATTCTTCCCAAACGTTGTCGCCGCACTTGATTCTGTCAATCAGAGTACCGGCGCTATGCTTGTGAGCTCTAAAAATAACATCCTTCGTAGCACCGCAACGTGTACAAATAAGCACCGAAAGACCTTCTTCCATTTCGGTTGCAGGCTTCACAAGAGCAAATCCGTCAGATGCCATCGTGAAGTAGTGTCCGTCGGAGGCGCAAAGAGGATGCTTCGAATCAAGCTTCTTGGGAAGTCTTTTTTCGGGCTCTGTAACTCTGCAAATGATAGTTGCGGCGGCGGCTCGGGTAAGGCTTCCGTAAGGGGCAAACGTCCCTTTGGTGTCAACGCCTCCTATAATACCCTCTCCTATACATCTTCTTACCGCAGAAAGAAGTGTTTCATTATCGTATTGAATATCGCTTAAAGTACCGTAGCGAAGAATTTTTTCGGAATCGGGAATGGTATCATAGCTTACGTTTTCAAGAGGCGTGCCCTGTACCGTCATAAGCTTATCAATAATGCTTACTGCCTCTGCACGGTTGATAATCTCATTGCAGTCAAGAAAATCGTTTCTGACTGATACGAGGTCATACTTGATTGCTATTGTAAAATACGGGTCCCACCAAGGAAGACCCGCCGCGGGAGTATATATTTCATCAGAGAAATAATAACGGCAGATAACCGCAAGGAATTCTCCCCTTGTCATAGCCTTATCGGGAGAGAAAGTACCAACTCCGTCAACGACCGTAGAAGTGCCGTTAAAAAGTCCCTTTTCCACCATTGGCATTACAGTCAAATATGCCCAGTGGCTTTCGGGAAGGTCGGAAAACGTTACCGCCTTTTCGGCAGATACCGCAAGAGAAAAAGTAAAAATAAGCAAAATCAAAGTAAGAAAACGTTTCATAAAGCACTCCTAAATAAATTTCTGTTAACATTTTATACATTTATTTGTCATTTGTCAACAGAAAAAGCGGAGAGAAAATCTCTCCGCAATTATTCTTCAATGATATATGCTCTCATTTTGCGCCTTCCGAAAATGACGCATTCTTCTTCGGTGTCGAGAAAGACGTCGATGCGCAGTCCTTTGATACCGCCACCGATATCCTCTGCGCGACAAAGTCCGTAGTCGCCGTAATTGCCGATAACGTAGACCTTCGAGCCGAGGTCGATATTTCTCGGGTCAACCGCAATCACTCCCACCTCGGCAACCGTTCCCATATAGGTAGGGTCGCCCGTGTGCGTATATGCGGTAGCGGTAACGTCGAGATAATAGGAATAGTTATAAACGCTTCCGTCGGGTGCGGTAAACGTGCCTCCTACGCCAAGAAGTATCTCCTCGTTTACGGGGGCGACGTATCTGTCGAAGTTCACCGCCTCGTCGGTAGCCTCGCCGTTGACGTGCTTGGTGCGTACGACCTTCTGCGATGCTCCGTTCACGCCCTCCTGCTTTATTCTCTTTGTGCCCTTGGGGACGGTCTGCGATTCGATTATCACCGTCTCGTAGGGAATAATCTCCTCCACCGTTTCCTCAACGTAGGTAACGCTGTCAATCTCAAGATTCATTCCGTAGGATACGACGGCATCGAGAGGGTGACTTAAAACGTCGTGCTCGTCGAGAGTTATGTTGTAGTAGTCGATAACGTCGGCGATAGTCATATTATCGCCTTCGTATTCGCCGAGCTTAACTCCGTGATAAAAAACTCCCGTTCTGGGAACAATTGATGATGAGGTAAGAAGAGAATAGTCTCCTTCTATTACCTCGTTCGTACCCTGAGGGGCGTTTGAAACGAAATCGGTCTCGGGGAAAAGCGCAACCGCGCGTATTATCAAAAAAACGATTAGAAGGGTCAAAACCACCAGAAGTACGTATGCCGAGTATTTTGCGACGCATCCCAAAGCCTTCGTAAGCTTACCGCCCGTTTTTCGTGCGGGGAGAGAGCCTATAACGTCGGTCGAAGAAAGAACGCCGTCGCTTCTTTTTTCGTACATTTAAAGTCTGCACCTTTCTGAAATTATTTGATTTCGTGAAACATTATACACATAAAAATTCATTTTGTCAAGCAAAATAAGGTTTTTTTACTTTCGAGCCCCAAAAAATCGTTACGAAATTTCGTAATAAGGCGTCTTAAAAAGGGTCACGAAAAGGCAAAAAATGGCAAGTGAATACACCGTTCAAAAAGAGTGTCCGAAGCCTTCTTTTCTACCATTATATTATACGGATAAAAAATTCAGTAGTTTTTCGGGTCAAAAAATGCACAAAAAAACGCCTTCGTAATTTTCAGGAAAAGAAGGGCGCTAAAAAAAGTAAAGTTTTTTCAAAAAAAGAGGAGATTTTTGGTGCAGAAGAACATTTTTTTGCAAAAACATCTTGACTTTTCTTAAAAGATAGTATATACTTTTACCCGTCAGTAAAATATTGCGGAATTGTGTAAAGGTAGCACGACAGACTCTGACTCTGTTTGTCTGGGTTCGAATCCTAGTTCCGCAGCCAAACAAAAACACCATCCGATAGGGTGGTGCTTTTTGTTTGTATAAATGTGAGTAAGATTCGAACCCGAGATGTTATTGCAATATCGTTAAAGCTCGGTAATAGAGGAGTACATCCCCTTTTTATCTCTGTCCAAAAGACTCTCTTTGGTAAAAATCACAGGAGGAACGAGAATATTTTCGGCAATTTTTTCGCCCGTTGTAAATCTTTTATAAAAGAGATTTACCGCCATAACACCTTGCATAAAGGTGTTCTGATATATAGTTGCACAAATTATTTTTTCGTTCATATTGGCTCTGCACGCATCGGATAAATCGGTGGCTACTATTTTAATTTCGCCCATATTTCCGCCTTCAAGAACCGCACAGCAAACTCCGCTTACCGCACCGGTTGCAACATATATTCCACCGATTTTTCTGCTTTGTATAATCTCTTCTGTCAAGGTCTTGGATAGGGTGTCGTTATCCTGCGTCTCGATTTCGGCACACAGCTTCAATTTCCCACCCTCTGCAATTCTATCCGTAAAGCCTTTTATTTTTTCAATATGAGGCGCAACGCTCTTACTGCCGACCAATACAACGACCTCGGAATTTTCGGGCAGAGCGTTTTCAAGCAGTTCTGCCGCTATTCTTCCGCATTTATAAGCATCTACCTCAATTACCGCAGGCGAGCCTGCACATTTGTCAAGAAGTCCGGTGCCAACACAAATAACGTCAATATTTTTGTCAGCGGCAAATTCAAACGCTCTGGTATATGCCGAATAGTTATCGTGGCAGAAAATAATAGCGTTTATCCCCTTTTCGTTCATACGCTTAAAGCATTCGAGCGCCTGTTCTTCAGCGTCTGTGCTTTTTACAGCGTATTTTAACGTTACACCTTCCACCTTCCAATCAATAAGACGGTTCATTTCATATGCAATTCCGTCACAAATATCGCTATAATAGTCTTCCCAGTCACTCGGAATTACTATTCCAATATGTATTGTATTTCTTGCAAGCGAGCCTGCCAGATGATTAATTTTATAATCAAGCTTTTTGGCGGCATCAAGCACCTTCTGCTTTGATTCCTTTGAAATTCCTTTTTTGTCTGTAAGGGCTTTATTGACTGTTCCGAGAGAAACTCCCGCTTCTCTCGCAACGTCCTTTATTGTTGTTCTTCTCACGAAATATTCCTTCTTTTTGTCAATTTAACCTTTATTATACACTCAAAGTCTGCATTTGTCAAATAAGATAAGAAAAAGGGGCTGTTTAAAAAATCGAACAGAGTTTTTTAAACAGCCCCAAATCGTAAGGGGATAGGGAAAAAAGCTTCAGAATGGACAAACCGAAGCCTTACGACTCACTACACCCTCACACATTGTTCGGGTTTCGTTCCCTGTATGGCTTGAATTTTTTCTCGATTCGCTAATTCGCTACTCGGCAAAAATTCTCCGCACAGGCGTACAAGGGTACGGCAGAGGCGAGGTTTGTTCATAGTCAAAAACATATAATTTTTTAAAGAAAACTCATTTTTGAGTTTTTTCCTTGTAATATGTCTACGTTCAATTTTACTAAACTGCTTCATATTACTTAATTCTTTCGTTTTTGACGGTCTGGACTTTTTTAGCATTCCCTTTTGCATTTTAAAGGTTGAATTTTTCCTTTGCCGCTGCAAGAGCCTTGTCGAAGGTAGCCATCATTACGTCTACGTTTTCCTTGGTGAATACAACGGGAGGAGCAACAACGATAAGGTCATCGTTGTTTCTCATAATGAGACCGTTATCATAGCAGAAGTCATTGATAAACGTTCCAACGTGATAGTCCTGATTAAGAGGTATCAGGTTGTCGCCGTCGGTATATGCAAGTTCGATACAAAGCATAAGACCGAGTCCTTCGTATCCCGATACGAAATTGTACTTCTTCATCAAAACTTCAATCTGCGACTTTATGTATGCACTGAGCTCATTACATCTGTCAACAAGCTTGTTCTTTTCGATATAATCGAGAGTAGCGATGGCAGCTGCACATGCGAGATTGTGTGCGCCGAAGGTGTTTCCGCTTACAAACTCATTGCCGGGCTTTTCACGGAAGGAGTCCATAATCTTCTGCTTCATAGCGCAAACGCCCATAGGCATCATACCGTTTGTAAGTGATTTTGCGGTTGTCAAAATATCGGGTGTAACACCGAAAAGCTCGGATACGAACATCGCACCACTCTTGACAATTCCTACCTGAACCTCGTCGAAGATAAGAAGAATGCCGTATTCGTCGCAAAGCTCACGAACCTTCTGCAAATATCCTTCGGGAGGAACGGGGTAACCCGAGTTCGAGCCGGGAAGGGGATCCATAATAAGACAAGAGATTGTTTCGGGATCATTGTCGATTATGGTCTGTCTCAAAGATTCGATACAATCCATCTTACAGCTTGACTTCTTCTTGCCAAGGTGACAGTGCTTACAGTTTGCTCCGTTTGCTCTGATTACGAAGTCGTTTACCATCGGCTCGTAATTCTTTCTGAAGTAATCAATACCGGTTGCAGACATAGCCGATACGGTTGTTCCGTGATACGAGCCCTGTCTTGAAATAACCTTGTAACGCTTTGTGTCTCCACAGTTCAAATGATAGGAGCGAGCCATCTTCATAGCTGCGTCATTAGCTTCCGAGCCACTCGATACGAAGAAATAGCTCGAAAGTCCCTTGGGCATAACCTTGTCAAGTCTCTTTGCAAGCTCGATTGCAGGTACGCAATAGTCATCACCAAAGTTGGGGAAGAAGTCAATCTTCTTGAACTGCTCGTTCATAGCGTCCATGATTTCCTGATTGTTGTGTCCGCAAATAGTTGTAAGAAGCGAACCAAAGGTATCAAGGTAACGGTTACCGTGAATATCGTAAACGTAAACGCCCTCGCTTCTGTCATAAATCTTGGGATGCTTGTCAATATCCGCATTTACTGCGTAGTGGGTACATACGTGCTTTGCGGCATATTC
The DNA here is from genome assembly GCA_045631145.1 of Eubacteriales bacterium. Taxonomy (GTDB): domain Bacteria; phylum Bacillota; class Clostridia; order Oscillospirales; family SIG627; genus RGIG6353. The sequence goes on along the minus strand of JAZQUE010000144.1, from coordinate 4,139 downwards.
CTTTATTTCTTTAATTTCCTGTTCAGTGTACATAACTACCTCCGTAAATCTTATTTAAGCTCTTCTGTCTGAAGTCTGCTCTCAATGTATGAAATGCTGTCGAGAACCCATCCCGAGAAGCAAGCTGCGTGGTCAACGTAGATAAGGAGAATATCAGGCTCGTCATCATACCAGAAGCCACCTGCATACTTGCCGTCCTTGTCGGAAATCTTAACCTGAGTTTCAACAACGAAGTCGATAAACTTAACTGCAGCTTCCATAGCGCGCTCGTCTCCTGTGAAGGAATAGTACATCGCACAACCGAGAGCCGCCTTGCCGCTGCCCCAATAGCTCCAAGTATCCTCTGCGCAGGTGAAGAGGAATTCCATATATTCCTTTGCGTATTCGAGATACTTCTTGTCCTTTGTTATCTGGTACATTCTATCCATAAGCATCATTGCGAAGCCACATTCCCAGTAACACTGCTTTAACTTCTTGTTATCGATAAACTCACCGCCCATTGCCTCGGTAGCAAGCTCGCCGTCGGGAGTGGTCATGAAATAGAATCTGTCCTTTTCGGGCTGTGCCTTGAGCACCTTAACACACCATTCGGTGCATCTTTCAGCAGTTTCCATATCGTTGAAGTAGAGTGCGGTTACACCTACCCATGCAGTCGTCATAGCGCGTGCAAAGGGCATACCGTGCTTCAAGGGGTATCCGCCGCAGGGCATCTCAAGAGTCTTGAGATAACCGTAAATAGGATACGAAACGTCAAATCTGCCAAGTCTGTGTGCACCCTGACAAGTCCATGCGTGCTTGTAGATATCTACGTTGCTTACAGTGTCAGCGGGATCGTCGGTGAGAATAAGAGAGCCGTTTTCACGAAGTCTGTTATCACGGATCCAGGTTAAAATTCTGTGTGCCTCTTCGTTGTTACCTACAAGGTTCCAAGAATATGCCTGCTTGTGAAATGCGTCGGGAACGTAGCCGTCCCATATGTAGCCGCCGTCCTTCTGTAAAAAGCCAAGCTGGAAATCTACCGCCTTACGGATAGCTTTACGACCGGCTTCAAATTTTACCTTCAATTCGTTTCTGTCCATAGAATAATCCTCCTTAAAATTTGTAACTGATTTAGTTGAGATGTGAAACGTTTCACATAGTACTGTAAGTATACCACATTATCGGCTTTTTGTCAACATTTTTCTTTCTGTTTTGCCTAAAAGTGTACCCGCCCGAAAAGCTTTCGGGCGGTTTCAAGCCTCTAACTCGTTTTTTTAGTTTAGTAGCTACAGTATAACGGTTTTCCTACCTTTTAAGCTCGGGTCTTACGTCGTCGTCGCGAAGCTTCCAGATTTCAATAAAATCATACTCTTCAAAGCTTTCGGGCTTTGCCATTTCCTCTGCGGTAAGCGCTTTTACGCCCGAATATTCGATGCCCGCCGAGGTAGCAGGCGTTCCGCCGTCAAGATAATACACTCCCGAAAGGCTTTCCTCGCCACTAACGAGTGAGCCTGCGATAGCACCGTTGTTTATCGCTCCCGAAACGATACCCATATTATAAGATTTTTTAATGCCCGCCGTCCAGAAGTCACGTCCGAGAATTCCGCCTGCGTACTGCACTGCGGTAATGTTTCCGAGGTTATAGGAGTTGACAATGCTTTCATTCGAGTCAGAATTCGAGAATCCTACGATGCCTCCGCCGAAGTGCTCGCCCGAAACGTCGCCGCCGTTAAAGCATCTCGACACCACTGTGCCGTCGTTAGCTCTGCCGATAATGCCTCCTGCCGCATAGGATGCGCCGAGGGCATGACCGTATTCCTTCTCGGTATCGTAGTCCGCCGTCCAATCTGCCGTAACACGTCCGAGATTATAACAGTTTTCTGCATCCGCCGCATAATACGAGCCATAATTGTAGCCGATTATACCGCCTGCGTAAACGTGGCACTCGCCTGCCGCAGAGGCAGTTATAGTTCCCGTATTATAGCAATTTCTCGTATCGTCGGAATAGTTGTACGCCTTTATACCGCCGGCATCGACGTTTATGCTATATACGTTGAAGGTATTCGCACAGCTTGCGTAAAGCGAAATATTTCCGCTGTTAAAGGAGTTTGTAACCTCGGCGTAGCGACCCGTAATTCCACCTGCCGAGCCACTCTGTCTGGTTCTTATACTTATATTCGCTTCGTTATAAGAGTTTGTAATCGTTGCGCCGTCGGCGTAGCCGATAAAAGCACCGAAGTAGCCCGAACGGCAGGAAACGTCGATAGTTCCCTTTACGAAGCAGTTATCTATAAAGACACCGTCTTCGTTGTTGAAGCCGTTGATGGCAGGAGAAATTACTCCGAAGGAGCTCTCGTTATCCTCGAGATCAACAACGTAGTTCACCTCAATACCGAGGTTTCTCACGGTAGCATCGCCGATGCATTCAAAGAGCGTTTTCGTAACGTTCTTCATAGTGTAGCCGTTACCGTCTATAACTCCGTAAAAAGCGCCCGCGCTATCGAATTCTGCGGGGAAAACGATATCGTTCATCAGAATATATTTTGCGGTATTGAATTCGGTCTCCTGATTATAAATCGAGGTTACGAAGGCATCACTCGGACAGCTGTCTGCTATCTTCTTGAAATCGTCGAAGGTATATACGCCGATATAGCCCTCGGGAACGGTTTCCTTCTTTTCAATCTCCACGATAAAGCCGTCGTGAAGCTCAAAGCCCTCGTGTACTACGAATTTTTCTTTCAAAAGAGAGTCGAATATTCCCTCCACCTTTTCATAGTACTCCTCACAGTATTTTACTTGTGCGTCATACCATTTTTGTATCGTTTTATCCTCTTCTTTAACGTAATTGTCAGACCATCTCGAAATAGACGAAAGCACGCCTGCGTCGTTATAGTTGAGACTGTAAATGAGGTATTCTCCGCGAAGGTGGGTTGCTATGAGCATTTTATAGTAATCGCATTTCATACGGATATTACTGTAAATTTTCCTTGCGCCGTCGTCCTTCGACACCTCGATATCCTCGTACGCCTTGACGAGAGCCTCGGCTATATCCGCCATCGCCTTCATCTCATTGTGACGGCGGAAGGTATTGGTAGTGCCGAAAAGGAGATCTCCTCCCATCATTACCGTTTTAAACACCGCTTTACCCGTCGAAACGAGAGTATCAAGCGCACCGTACGCCTTCTCGCCGAAGTCAACGTAGTCCTTTACAACACTGTCGGTCTTATACTCGTCGATATTTTTCAGAAGCGCAAACGAAAGGTCGGAAAGGTAATTCTTCGCCGCAAAAACGGTCATATTTTCGGCGTTATCCGCAATACATTCAACTCTGGAGTTAAAAAGCAGCTCATTCGCACGCATAAGCCCGTCGGCTGCCTCCTTCATCTCCTCATTGTCGGAATAATTCTTTACCGCGCGAAGAAAGCTATCTGCCTTGGCATAGTTCTTTATAGTAAGCTCGTAGTATTTAAGCTCACCTACCGTATCGAGAGTAAGCTCGAGCGCGTCGGCGGCAACTCCTATCGCCTTTTCGATATGCTCCGCCTTGCCCTCAAGTCCGATGACCGTCGCTCCTATATCCACAAGGTCGAGTGCGTATTCCTTGACGTTTTTCATATTGTCAAACTGACCCTGATTTTCAATCTGGGATGCCATATCGTACTCGAAGGTGGCAATCATATTCACAAGAAGCTCGGTATAATACTTTTTATCGGGCTCTTCGCCGATAATCTTATTCGAAAAGCCGATAAGACGGCTTGCGAGGCTCTTTTCGTCCATGTCACTAACGTACTTCCAATAAGCGATGCCCTCGTCGCTTCCGAACATCGTTTCAACGAAGCCCGAAACGTATTCAAAGTCGTAGTAAAGCTCCTCTATATCGTCGTCGGTATAGGTAAACTCTTCAGCAAGAGAGAGCGTTCCGAGAGAAGCAGAGAGAAGAATTAAAGACAAGAATAAAGCAATAAGCCTTTTCATTCAGACACCTCCTCGGCTGCAAGAAGCTCGTTTATGGCACGGACGAGCTCTCTGTCGATAAACGTCTTTATGATATCGTCGGAATGTACGACGGTCTCGTCATTTTCGTAGGTTACGTTTGCGTAGCCCTCGTAGGATATCGTCGTATACTCTTTTTTGCTTATCATTCTCGAAAACGCCTTTTC
>JAZQUE010000143.1:0-3043 GCA_045631145.1 Eubacteriales bacterium | reverse complement strand
GATAGGAAAAAATGCTTCAGAATGGACAAACCGAGTCCGAAGGCGTACAAATGTACGTCGAGAGGCGAGGTTTGTTCATAGTCAAAAACATATTATTTTTTCAGAGAAAACTCATTTTTGAGTTTTCTTCCTTATTCTTTGTAGGAAATTTCAAAAGTCAAAACCGATTTTATTCTTTCTCGTTTTTGACGGTCTGGACTTTTTTTACATCTCCTTTTTATCTTAAGCCGAAGACTTCTTCAATAGGAAGCGACATTATCGTTCCCTTGGCTTCTGTGCCTGTTCCGCACTCGTTCATTATGGCGGTCATTATATCCTTTTTCGTTTCCTTTGGAACGATGATGAGGATGAAGTCCTGCTCATCGCAAAGGGGAATACCGAGATTTTCCGAAATACTGTCGGCAGCCTCTCGCATACCCTTTATTATCGTACCGCCTGTTGCGCCCGCCTTGCGAGCCGCTTCGAAAACGTCCTCGCTATATCCGTTTGCAACGGAAGCGAAAATCAACGAATACGTTTTGTCACTCATTTTAAATTCTCCTTGTGCTTCCTTGTTTACATCTTCGATAGCCTCGAAAATATGGCTCTGAAGTCCCGTCAAGGGAAGTGAAAAGGCAACGCCCTTTCCTTTTTCGTCAAACGCAAGCTTGCCGTGAAGCTCGCTGAAAATCTCTTTTACCTTCGGTCTTACGGTGATTGCCGCAGTTATCACTCTCGTTCTTCCCGAAAGTCCGAAGATGTCCATTATTGCCGACGGAGCAGTGCCCTGCGCGTGGCAGGAAAAGGATAGAGGAGCACCTGCTCTGTCAAAAACATCTTTTAATTTCTTTTCGTTACCCGGATTCGTAATAGTTACGATGGCACGGGGGAATATAGCGTTATCCATTTACATACCCTCCTCGAATTCGACGATAGTATCGGGCTCGACGGTGTCCTTGACATCGGAGAGTGCTCTCGAACGGTACTTGTAAATGACACCCATAAGCTGAATGGTGATAAGGGGAGAGAGTGCAACGAGTGCAACCACTCCGAAGGCGTCGGTAACGATGTTTCCGCCAACTCCCGCACATGCACCCATCGCAAGGGGGAGAAGGAAGGTCGAGGTCATAGGACCGCTTGCAACTCCGCCCGAGTCGAAGGCGATACCAACGAAGACCTGAGGGACGAATTTAGTAAGTACGAGAGCTACAATATAGCCCGGTATAAGTATATAGTAAATATTAAGTCCCGTAAGCACTCGCGCCATAGAAAGCACCACCGCAAGGGATACGCCGATGGAGAGTGCCGAGTTCATCATTTTGTGCGAGATCATACCCGCCGTTATCTCCTCGACCTGCGCGTTGAGCACCTGCACCGCAGGCTCTGCCTTAACGATGAAGTAACCGATAAGAGCGCCGATGGGAATGAGAAGAAGTCGGAACTCTCCCTGCCCGAGCTGTTGCCCGAGAAGGCTTCCGACGGGGGCAAAGCCGACGTTTACGCCCGTGAGGAAGAGAATGAGACCGATGATAGTATAAACGAAGCCAATCGAGATACGGAGTACCTGATGGAGTCGGTAGGTGCGGGTGAAGAGTTCAAAGAGCACGAACACCGCAATTACGGGGAGCATACTCACAAAAACCTCTTTTGCATAGTGAGGAAGCGCGGTATAGAAATATTTCGTAACGTCGGTGGTGGAGTGAATTATCGGTGCGAGCTCCGAGGTGTTGGGAGAAAGCTCGGTAATGTTGAATATCATACCGAGTAGGAGCACCGAAAGGATAGGGCCTACCGAGCAGAGCGCGATGAGACCGAAGCTGTCGCTCGTACCCTCCTTGTCGGTTCTCGCCGCCGAGAAGCCTATACCGAGCGTCATAATAAAGGGAACGGTCATAGGGCCCGTCGTAACACCGCCCGAGTCGAAGGCAACGGGACGGAAGTCGGAGGGAGCGAAGAAGGATACCGCAAATACGATAATATAGAAAATTGTGAGTATTGCCGAAAGACTTATTTTAAAGTATATACGAAGGAATGCGATTACGAGGAAAATGCCCACGCCGATAGCGACGGTGTAAATGATGGTGGCGTTGGAGAGGGTGGCTATCTGGTTTGCAAGCACCATAAGGTCGGGCTCTGCAACCGTTATTATAATTCCCATAAAGAGACATATCGCAAGGATAAGAGGGAGCTTACCTGTTTTTACGATACTGCTACCCATGCTTCTGCCGAGTGGGCTTACCGACATTTCTGCACCGAGCTGGAAAAAGCCCATACCGAAAATAAGAAGCACCGCACCTACAACAAAGAGGGCGAGAGTACCGATATCCATCGGAACGAAGGAGATGCTGAGCAGCAGAACGATAGCGGTAATGGGAAGTACGCTCGAAAGCGCTTCGTTAATTTTCTCTTTAAGCTTTCCGTTCAAGCTTCACCTCTCCTCTCTGAAAAATTTTCTACATATTTAATTATACTGTTAAAACCCGAAAAGTCAACACGAAAAAGCGAGAATTATGTGAAAAATCTTGATTTTTTACTATTGACAATTCAGTTAAAAGTGATATAATGCTACTTTGGTATAAGAAATTATCAAGAGGTTTAATTATGACTATACTTTTCAGTTTATCTACTGCGATTTTTGTGGGACTTATGCTCTCGAGAGTTGCAAAAAAATTATCTCTTCCCGCCGTTACGGCGTATCTTGTAGCAGGTATCATTATAGGCCCTTACTGCCTCGGCGCTTTTGGAATAGAGGGGCTCGGCTTCATTTCTCACGCCGACGTTAAGTCCTATTCGCTTCTTTCGGATATAGCTCTCGGCTTTATCGCCTTTTCTATCGGTAACGAGTTCAGACTGTCCCAGCTTAAAAAGACCGGAAAGCAAGCAACTGTAATCGGTATCTTTCAGGCGGTTATAACGACTGTTCTCGTTGATGCCGTTCTTATCGGACTTCATTTTGCAATGCCCGATAAGCTTTCGCTTCCCGCCGCTATAGTGCTTGGTGCAGTCGCTTCGGCAACGGCTCCCGCCGCAACTCTTATGGTCGTAAGACAGTATAAGGCGAAGG
>JAZQUE010000142.1:0-4445 GCA_045631145.1 Eubacteriales bacterium | reverse complement strand
GAGCTTTTCAAAGAGTTTTGCGAAAAGCTCGGCGAGCCCGTGCTTCCCTCCGATACCGTTAATACTATCGAGGACGGACTTCGTGTAGCCGAAGAAATCGGATACCCCGTAGTTCTCCGTCCCGCATTCACCCTTGGCGGTACAGGCGGGGGCTTTGCCCATAAAAAAGAGGGAAGTGAAGAAATTTTAAAGAACGCACTCAAGCTTTCTCCCGTTCATCAGGTGCTCGTAGAAAAGAGCATCAAGGGATATAAGGAGATAGAGTACGAGGTAATGCGTGACGCCAACAATACGGCAATCGCTATCTGTAATATGGAAAACGTCGACCCCGTCGGCATCCATACGGGCGACTCTGTGGTAGTATGTCCCACCCAGACCCTTACGAGCAAGGAGTGCGCAATGCTCCGTAACAGCGCTCTTAAAATCATAAGAGAGCTTAAAATCGAAGGCGGATGTAACGTTCAGTTTGCTCTCGACCCCCATTCGCTCGACTACTATCTCATCGAGGTAAACCCCCGCGTTTCGCGTTCTTCGGCACTTGCGTCGAAGGCGAGCGGATATCCTATCGCAAGAGTAACCGCAAAAATTGCCGTAGGTATGACCCTCGACGAAATAAAGATTGCGAATACTCCCGCAGCCTACGAGCCCACCCTCGACTACGTTATCACCAAAATGCCCCGATTCCCCTTTGATAAATTTGCAGATGCAAATAATAAGCTTTCCACACAGATGAAGGCGACGGGCGAGGTTATGAGCATCGGCAGAACGATAGAGGAAAGTCTTCTCAAGGCGGTACGCTCTATCGAAATCGGCGTATCACATCTCTATATGAAGAAGTTCGACTCCTTCAAGACCGACGATATGCTCACCTACGTTAAGGACGCTACCGACGACAGATACTTTGCTATCGCAGAGCTTATCCGTCGTGGCACCGATATAGGTCTCATCTGCGACGCGACCAAAATTGAAATGCTCTTCCTTGAAAAGATTAAGAATATAATCGATATGGAGGAGAGCGTAAAGAGCAGTCCGTTCAATAAGGAAGTCCTTTATTCTGCAAAGCGTATGGGCTTCTCGGATAACTTCATCTCGAAGCTCTGGAACACCGACGAGGTCGAGGTCTGGAATATGAGAAAGAGGGAAAATATGTTCCCCGTCTATAAGATGATCGACACCTGCGCATCGGAGTTTGAAGGCTATATTCCTTACTTCTACTCTACCTACGAGGACGAAAATGAGTCTATCGTTTCGGATAAGAAGAAGGTAATCGTTCTCGGCTCGGGCCCCATCAGAATAGGTCAGGGCGTGGAGTTCGACTATTCTACCGTCCACGCAGTAACCACTATCAAGAATTCGGGCTATGAGGCAATCATTATCAATAATAACCCCGAAACCGTTTCTACCGACTATACCACCTCGGATAAGCTCTATTTTGAGCCTCTTACCACCGAGGACGTTATGAATATAATCGAGCTTGAAAAGCCGATGGGTGTTATCGCTTCTCTCGGAGGACAGACGGCAATCAATCTTGCCGAGCCCCTCACCAAGCGAGGAGTAAAGATTATCGGAACCGACTGCGACGCAATCGAAAAGGCAGAAAACAGAGACGCATTTGAAAAGGTTCTCGTTTCGCTTAATATTCCTCAGCCGAGAGGTGCCGCCGTTACGAATATCGAGGACGGCATAAGAGTAGCAAACGAAATCGGATACCCCGTTCTCGTCCGTCCCTCCTTCGTTCTCCGAGGACGCGGGATGCAGATAGTATCCAACGAGGAAATGCTTCGCCACTATCTCAGAACCGCCGTTGAAGTAGACGAGGATAAGCCCGTACTCGTCGATAAATATATTCAGGGAAAAGAAGTAGAGGTCGATGCAGTTTGCGACGGCGTTGACGTATTCGTTCCCGGTATAATGGAGCTCGTTGAAAGAACGGGCGTACACTCGGGCGACTCTATTAGCGTGTACCCCTCCTTCACCCTCAGCGAAAAGGTAAAGGAAACCATTCTCGAATATACGAAGAAGCTCGGCATCGGTATTGGCATCGTCGGACTTTTCAATATTCAGTTCATCGTAGATAAGAACGATGACGTCTATATTATTGAGGTAAACCCCCGTTCGTCAAGAACCGTTCCCTTCCTTTCCAAATCGACGGGCTTCAGCCTTGCCGATATCGGCACGAGAGTAATTCTCGGCAAGAGCCTGAAGGAGCAGGGAATAACAGAAGTATATCCGAAGGAAAAGGAACGCTGGTACGTTAAAGCGCCTGCATTCTCCTTCTCGAAGCTCAGCGGTCTCGACGCATACCTTTCGCCCGAAATGAAATCGACGGGCGAGGCTATCGGCTACGACAACAAGCTCAACCGTGCTCTCTATAAGGCACTTCAGGCAAGCGGAATGAACGTCGTTAATTACGGTACGGTTTTTGCAACGATAGCAGACCGTGATAAGCCCGAGGCTCTTGAGCTTATACGCAGATTTTATAACCTCGGCTTCAATATCGAAGCCACCGAGGGCACCGCAAAGTATCTTAAGGAAAACGGTATCCGAACAAGAGTACGCAATAAGATAGGCGACGGAAACGAGGATATCCTCAATTCAATAAGACAGGGCTACGTAAACTACGTTATCAATACAAGGGATATGAATGCCGCAGGCAACCTTTCGGACGGTCACGCGATAAGACAGTGCGCCGTACAGAATAACGTAACGATGTTCACCGCCCTCGATACCGTAAGAGTTCTTCTCGACGTTCTTGAAGAAACCACCCTTGGTATCTCGACTATCGACGCTTAAAAGAAAGGCAGAACAAAGTGATACAAGGCTTTTTTGAAGTACAATCAAATGAGAAGATTGCCCGAGACGTCTATAAAATGGTGCTTCTCGGCGACACATCGAATATAAGTGCCGCAGGACAGTTCGTTAATATCAAGCTTGACGGAAAATTCCTTCGCCGTCCTATCTCGATATGCGACTATGACGAAAAATCTATCACAATCATTTATAAGGTGGTAGGAGAGGGAACGAAGCTTCTTACGGAATATTCCGTAGGCTCCCGCCTCGACCTTCTCGTCGGACTCGGCAACGGCTACGACACCTCGAGGAGCGGAGAGAAGCCTCTGCTTATCGGAGGAGGCGTCGGAGTTCCCCCTATGTTTAATCTCGCAAGAAAGCTTATTTCGGAGGGACGGGAGGTAACCGTAGTCCTCGGCTTCAACTCAGCGGAAGACTCCTTTTACGAGGAGGAGTTCAAGAGCCTCGGCGCAAGAGTGCTCGTCACTACCGCCGACGGCACGAAGGGAAAGAAGGGCTTTGTCACCGACGTCGTGAGCGATATTGATTATACCTACTTCTATACCTGCGGACCCGAGGTAATGTTCAGAGCCATCGAAAAGATAGCGAAAACAAGCGGTCAGTATAGCTTTGAGGAGCGTATGGGCTGTGGCTTCGGCTCGTGTATGGGATGCTCGTGTAAAACGAAGTACGGCAATAAGCGAATTTGTAAGGACGGCCCTGTACTTGAAAGGGAGGAGATAATATGGTAGATACAAAGGTTATACTTTCGGGAATAACCCTCGATAACCCCGTTATCCCCGCAAGCGGTACGTTTGGCTACGGCTACGAGTTCGCCGAGCTCTACGATATAAACTGCCTCGGCACGTTTTCCTTCAAGGGAACTACGAGAGAGGCGAGATTCGGCAACCCCACGCCTCGAATTGCAGAGTGCGACGCGGGAATGATAAACGCCGTCGGACTTCAGAACCCCGGTGTTGATAAGGTAATATCCGACGAGCTCCCGAAGCTTAAGAAATGCTTCTCGAAGCCCGTTATGGCGAACGTCAGCGGGTTCTCGGTAGACGAATACCGCGAGGTGTGCGAAAAGCTTGACCGAGAGGAGCAGATAGGATGGTTCGAGGTAAACGTAAGTTGTCCTAACGTCCACGGAGGCGGAATGAGCTTCGGTACTTCTCCCGAGGCGGCAGGGGAGGTAACCCGCGCCGTTAAGGAAGTTACCAAAAAGCCCGTATTTATCAAGCTTTCCCCCAACGTCACCGACATCGTTTCCATCGCAAAAGCGTGCGAGGCGAACGGTGCCGACGGAATAAGCCTTATTAATACTCTCCTCGGAATGAGAATAGACCTCAAAACTAGAAAGCCGATTATCGCGAATAAAATGGGAGGCTTTTCGGGACCCGCTATCAAGCCTGTTGCACTCCGTATGGTCTATCAGGTCTACGAGGCGGTAAAGATTCCCATTATAGGTATGGGAGGCGTTGCTTCTGCCGAAGACGTTATCGAAATGATGCTCGCAGGCGCAACCGCAGTTGAGGTGGGTGCGGCTAATCTCGTCGATCCCTTTATCGCTCGAGATATCGTAAACGACTTACCTCGTGTAATGGAAAAATACAAAATAGAAAATCTTAAAGATATAATAGGAGGAGCACACT
>JAZQUE010000141.1:0-2953 GCA_045631145.1 Eubacteriales bacterium | reverse complement strand
CGACAAGTGATATATGGAAAGATTAAGAAGGATATAGGAATAATGTTAAGAAAACTATGTGAATACAAGCAAGTAGAAATTTTAGCAGCAGAAGCATGTAAAGACCATATTCATATGTTGGTAAGTATACCGCCTAAATATAGTGTATCGCAGATTATGGGGTATTTGAAAGGTAAAAGCTCATTGATGATATTTGAAAAGTATGCAAACATGAAGTATAAATATGGTAATCGACATTTTTGGTGTAGAGGATATTATGTAGATACAGTGGGGCGAAACAAAAAGGCAATAGAACAATATATAAGGAATCAGTTACAAGAAGATATATCCACAGACCAAATGAGTATGAAAGAGTTTATAGACCCGTTTACGGGTGAGCCAGTAGAAGGAAGCAAATAAAAATGCCCCTTTAGGGGCAAGCTGGTGAAAGAGTTGCGGTTGGCAGACTTTTCGACGAGCCTATAGGCTCGGCCAGCATATTGTCCTAAGGGGGCAGTGCAAGCCACCGGCACGGCCGGTGGTCATGACTTAGCTATTGCAAATTCGGACTTTTTGTGATAAACTTACTTTTTGTTAAGAAATATAAAAAGGTGGCGTTTTAATTGAATCTCGTACCAAGCTTTTTCCTATCACTCAAAGACTATAACAAAACAAAATTTTTAAAGGACGTTGTGGCGGGAATAATCGTTGCGATTATCGCACTTCCGCTTTCTATCGCCCTCGCTATCGCGTCGGGAGTCGGACCCGAGGTCGGACTTTATACCGCCGTCGTCGCAGGCTTTCTTATTTCCTTCCTCGGCGGAAGCAAGGTGCAGATAGCAGGCCCTACCGCCGCATTTGCTTCTATCGTCGCAGGAATAGTTATCGAAAAGGGAATGGCAGGACTCGCCGTTGCAACCGTTATGGCAGGCGCAATGCTCATTCTTATGGGCGTTTTGAGATTTGGCAAACTCATTAAATACATACCTCATACGATTACTACGGGCTTTACCTCGGGTATCGCTGTGACAATACTTGTCGGACAGCTGAAGGACTTTTTCGGACTAAAGTTTACTCATTCTCCTGTCGAAACGGTCGAGAAGGTAGAGGAGGTAGTGAAGACCTTCTCTACGGTGAATATTACCGCAGTTATAGTCGGTGTCATTTCTCTCGTTGTCCTCATATTACTTCCTAAATTTTTACCGAAAGTGCCCGCTTCCCTCATCGCCGTTATTCTCGCCTCGGCTCTTGTGAAGCTTTTGAACCTTGAGGTAAATACTATAGGAACCCTTTACCCCGATATTCCGACGGGACTTCCTCGCTTTTCGCTTCCTGCATTTTCTGAGGTCGATATCGTATCTCTCATTCCCGACGCTCTGACGATTGCAGTGCTTGCGGGAGTGGAATCACTTCTCTCGTGCGTCGTTGCTGATAAAATGATTGATGCAAAGCATAATTCCAATATGGAGCTCGTGGCACAGGGTGTTGGTAATATAGGCTCGGCTCTCTTTGGAGGAATACCTGCCACAGGCGCTATCGCAAGAACCGCCGCCAATATCAAGAACGGAGGCAGAACTCCTGTCGCAGGAATGGTTCACGCCCTTCTTCTCCTCGCTATCCTTGCAGTCTTTATGCCCTATACGAATTTAATACCGATGCCCACTATCGCCGCAATTCTTTTTGTCGTAGCTTATAATATGAGCGAAATGAAGGAATTTGCAGGCATTTTCAAAGCTAAAGATATAACAGACGTTCTCGTCCTACTCATAACCTTTATCTTTACCGTCGTTTTCGACCTCGTCGTCGCAATAGCGGTAGGACTTGTCATTCATTACCTTATCGTGTTACTCAAAAAAATAAAATCGAATTTTTAAACTTTTGAAAACACCTTTGACATATTTTGCTCTGTGTGTTAAAATTAGAAAAAAGGCTACGATATGATTCTTTATAATATCGGAAACGGCATTGACGAAATAAGTAAATACGTTTCTATGATGATAAGCAGAAGAATTGACGCACTTTTTGTCGTCTGCTCGAAGTTTCAGCAGTCTCCTGCCTTTGAGGTGCTTCACAGAGCCTCCGAGCAGATGCCAATAATAGGAATTAATACTGAGTTTGATTGCGACGGTATGCATTCGGTGATTTCCGACGACTATCAAGCGGTTATTGATACAGTAGGAGATAGCGGTAGTCGGATACGATAACTCGAACCTTTCTTATAGCTGTATCCCCGAAATCACCTCGGTTGATAATCTCCCGACCGAGCTCGTCACTATCGCTACCGATATTTTCACCAAGGTAACGAGCGGTGAAAAAGCCCCCGTGGCACCGTTATAAAATGCAATTTTGTGGAAAGAGAGACAACATAAAAATGAAGATAAAGTTTAAAAAGCTCACACCAGACGCTATTTGCCCCACCTACGGCACCGAGTTTTCGGCAGGTGCCGATCTCTATTCGGTAAACGACGATACTGTTATCGCTACGGGTGAAACGGCTCTTATACATACGGGCATCGCCGTCGAAATTCCCGAGGGCTACGTTGGGCTGATTTTCGCAAGAAGCGGTCTCGCAACGAAAAAAGGACTCGCTCCCGCAAATAAGGTAGGCGTTATCGACGCCGATTACCGAGGAGAGCTTATGGTAGCTCTCTATAATCAGTCGAACGACGAGAGAATCGTTACAAAAGGGGAGAGAATAGCCCAGATGGCAATAGTCCCTTTTTTGAAAGCGGAATATGAAGAAGCAGACGAGCTTTCCGATACCGTAAGAGGCGAGGGAGGCTTCGGCTCAACGGGCAGTAAATAAAAAATCTGACTATGACAGAAGTCATAGTCAGATTTTTATTTTTAGAGCTTTTTTGCATTTCGGGCAGACCGCATCGTGACTGCCTTTTTTCTTTGGGAAACGAAGCGTTGCCTTGCAGTGAGGGCAGGTTCTGTAAACGTGCTCCTTGTCGGAAAAACGCTTTTTCAT
>JAZQUE010000140.1:0-2404 GCA_045631145.1 Eubacteriales bacterium | reverse complement strand
TCCGCTCTTGACAGCGGCGGAGCGTCGTATAGCTTTTTTATCACTTTACTTCCCCACTATCTCGGAGAGATTTGTCATTATCTTCTCTCATATCCTTTAAACGATTATAATATTTCATCATTATCTCCACATATATTTTTTTATTATTTTATCACAAATATCCATTTAGGTATTGACATATATCCGAATGGATATTATAATATTTTTGTATTCTACTTAAATACAAGAAAGGATAAAAATAATGAAAAATATTTTAAGTGATTTGTGGAGTGGAAATATATGTCCTTGTGAAGAAAAACTGATAGACAGTAAAAAAGAAAGAGCGTTAAATAAAGAGATAGAAAAAGCAAAGGGAGTTATAATTGACAGATACAATATAACAGATACGGAATTATTGACATATCTTGATGACTGCTATGGGAATCTTATGTCTTTTCTTCAAGAAGAATCTTTCATTAACGGCTTTTCTCTTGCTACTAAAATAATAATGGGAACAAGTTTTTAGTTTGTTTTTCGGGTGGGAGCTTGAGGGAGGGGGCTTTTGACTTCAAAAGCCTTCTCCCTCAAATATAAACTTCAAAAAAGTGAGTGTAAAACACTCACTTTTTAAATATGTTCTTTATTTTTTCTTTGAAGGTTGCTTTTGCCGAGAGGTTGGTGTCGGTACAGCTCATATCGAATTCACGAAGGAGCTTCTTCTGTGTTTCGGTAAGGTTTCTCGGTACTTCAACCACGACTGTGAATATAAGGTCGCCCTTTGAGCGTGAATTGAGATACTGGATACCCTTGCCTCGAAGGGTTACCGACGTGCCCGTCTGTGTGCCTTCGGGGAGCTTATACTGATAGTCGCCCTCAAGAGTGGGAATGTTTATCGTTGCGCCGAGGGTCGCCTCCGCAAAGGAAACGGGAACCTCGCAGTATATATTATAGCCGTCTCTTTCAAATATGGGATGAGGACGGATGCCCACCTCGACGATAAGGTCGCCTGCGGGTCCGCCGTTCTGTCCGACGTTGCCTTGTCCTCTAAGAACCACTCTCTGCATATTGTCGATGCCTGCGGGGATATTAACCTCAAGCTTCTTCGACTTGCGCTCGGTACCCGTTCCTCCGCAAGAGGTACAGGGCTCTTTTATTACAGTTCCCTTTCCTCCGCACTTGTCGCAGGTTCGGGTGGACTGCATCATACCGAGAGGCGTTCTCTGCTGAACTCTTACCTGACCCGAGCCTCCGCACTTGTCGCAGGTTTCGGGGCGTGTTCCTTTTTTAGCACCGCTTCCGTCGCAGTCGTGGCATTTATCGACTCTTGTGAAGGACACGTCCTTCTTACATCCGAATGCCGCTTCCTCGAAGGAAACCATAATTCTCGCACCGATATCACTTCCTCGGGTCGGGCCTCTTCTGCGTGAAGAGGACGAGCCGCCGCCAAAGAACGACGAGAATATGTCCCCCATATCGAAGTCCATACCGCCGAAGCCGCCAAAGCCGCCGCCGAAGCCCCCCGCACCGAAGTTGGGGTCGAGTCCGTCGTGTCCGTACTGGTCGTAAAGCTTTTTCTTATCGGGGTCGGAAAGCACCTCGTATGCCTCGTTGACCTCCTTAAATTTTTCTTCGGCAGAAGCGTCGTCGGGGTTCATATCGGGATGATACTTTTTCGCAAGCTTTCTGAAAGCCTTTTTTATACTGTCGGCATCGGCACTCTTATCTACGCCTAAAACCTCGTAATAGTCTCTTTTCTGTGCCATATAGATTTATAGCCTTTCTAAATCATTCTAATGAAAAGAGCCCAAAGGCTCTTTCCATTAGTTATCGCTCTTATCTGTAAAGTCTGCGTCGTATACGCCGTCGTTATCGGGAGCACCGCCCATATCAGCGCCTGCATTAGGGTTCTGCTGATAAAGCTTCTCTGCAATCTTATAGAAGGACTGAGTAAGCGCTTCTGTATCTGCCTTGATTGCTTCGGTGTTGTCGGTCTTGACGGTCTCACGAAGCTTTTCAATAGCGGCAAGGACGGGAGCCTTGTCCTCCTCTGTTATCTTATCTCCTGCCTCGTTCAAGGTCTTTTCGCTCTGGAAAATAAGGTTTTCGGCGTTGTTCTTGACCTCAATCGCCTCTTTAGCCTTCTTGTCCTCTTCTGCGTGGAGCTCTGCTTCTCTTACTGCCGCCTCGATGTCTTCCTTCGACATATTGGAGGAAGCGGTGATTGAGATGTGCTGTTCCTTACCCGTACCCTTATCGAGAGCCGATACGTTAACGATACCGTTAGCGTCGATATCGAAGGTTACCTCAATCTGGGGAACACCTCTCATTGCGGGCATAATGCCGTCGAGTACGAATCTGCCGAGTGTCTTATTATCTCTTGCCATTTCTCTCTCGCCCTGAAGAACGTGAATTTCAACAGAGGTCT
>JAZQUE010000139.1:0-6798 GCA_045631145.1 Eubacteriales bacterium | reverse complement strand
CTCACCTATAGGAAAGATAGGAATTAAGGATGATTTTGATTCTCACCTTGAAACCTTCAAGCACACCCTTGAAATTGCGAAAATACTAGACGCAAAGAACATAAGGCTTTTTTCCTTTTTTATGCCTGAAAATGAAGCCCCGGAAGCTTATAGAGACGAGGTTTTCTACCGCTTGAATAAATTTGTTGAAAGCTCAAAGGGCTACGACGTAACCCTTTGTCACGAAAACGAAAAGGAAGTATACGGCGACATTCCTGAAAGATGTCTTGAAATATATAAAGCATTTCCTGAAATAAAGGGTGTATTCGACCCCGCCAATTTTGTTCAGTGCGGAGCAGATACCTTAAAGGCGTGGGAGCTACTCAAAGATTATATCCACTATGTTCATATAAAGGACGCTATGGAAGACGGCTTTGTAGTTCCTGCGGGACAGGGAATTGGAAACGTCGAAAAAATTGCAAAGGACTATCTCTCTCGCGGAGGCTTTGCCTTTACTCTTGAGCCTCATCTTGCAATCTTCAGTGGCTTCGAGGCGCTTGAGC
Source organism: Eubacteriales bacterium (assembly GCA_045631145.1). GTDB lineage: Bacteria > Bacillota > Clostridia > Oscillospirales > SIG627 > RGIG6353. Next base: position 6,256 of record JAZQUE010000139.1, on the reverse strand, counting down.
GCTCGGGCGAGTCTATAAATACTCACGTCAGCTTTTCCGATAACGATACCGCTTTCGATGTTGGTTGCAAGAGCTTTAAGGAGCTTTTATTTTAGAAAACTTTGAATGTAATTCACACCCATAAAAAACAGAAAATTGTAAATAAGACTTGATTCTGTATCAAGTCTTTTTTTATGAAAGTTGTATAGTAAAAGTGGACACAACGAAGAGTGAATGGTATAATACAAAAAAGAGGTGTTCACAATGAAAAGAACTTTCAGCAAAGAATTCAAACAGAAAGCATGCGAATTGGTTTTGAAAGAAGGAATCAAGCATGCAGTAGTGGCAGAAAACTGGGAATCCATATTTTTTAAAAAAATCGAAAAAAACTATTGACAAAAATCGTTCTTTGGTGTATTATACCACTTGGAAAAAGTAGTTAGCAAACGCTAACTCAATACAATTTGTTATTTTTTGGAGATAGAAGATGAATTTATCACAGGCACTTGAGGGCGTAGAATATACAGTTCGTCGAATAGACACAGACGACGAAGAGCTTGACGCTTTTCTCTTTTCTCTCGGTTGCTACAGTGGAGAACCGATTACGGTAATATCGCATATTAAGGGTGGCTCCATAGTTTCTATCAAGGACGGAAGATACACGATTGACAAACAACTTGCGGAGGCTATTATCGTATAAAAATAATCGCGAGATTATTTTTTTGACAACGAGTTAGCCGCCGCTAACCGAAATGGTTTAATCAGGAGGAAATATATGAGAATTGCTCTTGCAGGCAACCCCAACAGCGGTAAGACCACGATGTACAACGCCTTGACGGGCAGTAACGAAAAGGTCGGTAACTGGGCAGGTGTTACCGTCGAGAAGAAGGAACACTCCGTTAAGAAAAGTCTTTTAGAAAAAGGGGAGAGCGCTCTTGCAGTAGACCTTCCGGGTGCTTATTCTATGTCTCCCTTTACCTCGGAGGAGAGCATAACGAGCTCTTACGTTAAAAACGAAAACCCCGATGCCATTATCAATATAGTTGACGCTACAAATCTTAGCCGAAGCCTCTTTTTCACAACTCAGCTTCTTGAGCTCGGAATTCCCGTCGTTGTAGCGCTCAATAAGGCGGACATAAATAAAAAGAAAAAGACCGAAATTGATACAAAACTTCTTTCTGAAAAGCTTGGATGCCCCGTAGTCGATACCATCTCCACCTCCGCTAAAGGACTTCGCGAGGTCGTTCGCTACGCTATTGAAAGTGTTGGAAAAGTGCAGAACGCACCCTATGTTCAGGGCGACGTTGACTTCACCGATAAGGCGTCGGTAGATGAGGCAGACAGAAAGCGTTTTGCCTTCGTTAACGCTATCGTTAAAGAGGTTGAAACAAGAAAAGTACTTACTAAAGAGCGAAACTTTCAGGATAAAATAGACACCGTTTTGACGAATAAATGGGCAGGCATCCCGATTTTTGCAGTAATTATGTACGCGGTTTTCTGGATTTCTCAGGCAGGCCCCGGTGTTTGGATAGCAGACTGGCTCGTAGCGCTTCTTGAAAACGTGCAGGCATGGATAGGCTCCTTCCTTGAAGGTGCAAATCCCTTACTTTACGCCCTCTTTATCAACGGCGTTATAGGAGGTATTATTGCCGTTATTGGCTTCCTTCCTCTCGTTATGGTTATGTATTTTCTCATCGCTCTTCTTGAGGACTGCGGTTATATGGCACGAGTATCAGTCGTCCTCGACCCGATTTTCAAGAAGGTGGGACTTTCGGGAAAATCAGTAATTCCCTTCGTTATCGGAACGGGCTGTGCTATCCCGGGCGTTATGGCGTGCCGTACTATCCGAAACGAGCGTGAGCGCAGAGCGACCGCTATGATTGCCCCTTTTATGCCTTGCGGAGCAAAGCTCCCCGTCATTACTCTTTTTGCAAGAGCCTTTTTCTCCGACGCTACCTGGGTAGGACCTCTAATGTATTTCGTGGGTATCGTTATAATCTTTTTCTCGGCACTTATCATAAATAAGATAACCGCTTATACTAAAAAGAAGTCGTTCTTTATTATGGAGCTTCCCGAATATAAAGTACCAAGTCTCTGGCGTGCCTTTAAGTCTATGTGTCAGCGTGGTTGGTCGTATATCGTAAAGGCGGCAACTATCATCCTTCTTTGTAATACCGCAATACAGATTATAGAAAGCTTTAACTGGAGCTTTACCGAAGCAGAAAGCGCAGACACATCAATACTCGCGTCTATTGCAGGTCCATTCGCATATATCCTCGTTCCCGTAGTAGGAATACTTTCGTGGCAGCTTGCCGCCGCATCGGTGACAGGCTTTATTGCTAAAGAAAACGTCGTCGGTACTCTTGCAGTATGCTTTGGTATCACAAACTTTATAAGCACCGAAGAGCTTACGATGGTAGAAGGAGCGAGCGCCGAGGTCGTAGCCACATTCGGCATCACCAAGGTAGCGGCTCTTGCATATCTTATGTTTAACCTCTTTACGCCTCCTTGCTTCGCCGCTATCGGTGCGATGAACGCCGAAATGAAGAGCGCAAAATGGCTCTGGAGTGGTATTGCGCTTCAGCTTGCAGTCGGCTTTACGGTAGGATATCTCGTCTACACCGTCGGAACACTCATAGTTTCTCCCGCCGACCTCGCGATTCTTCCCGCTATTATAGGACTTGTTGCAGTAGCTGTTTTTGCCATTATCATAGTAGCTCTTTCGATGAATTCGGATAAAAAGCTCAAGGAAGCAGAGACCCTCAAGAACAAGGCTTTTGAAAAGGTTTAATATATGGAAAATTTAATTATTATCGGAGCTTTAGCAGCTATAATTGCTCTTGCATCCTTTTATATTTATAAGTCAAAAAAGAACGGCAAGAAATGCATCGGGTGTCCAGACGGATGCTCCTCTTCGTGCAAATGCTCAAAAAAATAAAAAGAAGATTAAGTGTTTGTGATATGCACCACAGGTACGAGAACACCCTCAGAGCCCAACGTATAGTTTTTCTTGTCTCTTATGCTATTTGCGAGAGAATACGGCGTAAAGCTTTCGGTAGAAAATATGTGGGAATGGGACACCTTACGAATGCTACTGAAATTATTTACACTCTCGGAGATAAAATCACTTATTTTAACAAGGATAACATAGCGGAGGCTTTTGTAAGCATTTCACACGCAGACAGAAAGCTTTCGGAGATATTTGAGGAGGCATAATGGCAAGAAAACTTTTTTGCGAGCTCTGTCCTTTGACGTATAAATTATCCGTTTTAAAGGGCATTATCACGAGAAAAATAAAGGACTTTCCTAAAAGCTTTGCGAAAACGGAATGCGAGACGGAGCTTCCTGTAGTGATTTATAAGCACGCCTCTCTTATTCGCAGAACTCTCGGAAACGTAAACCTCGAGCTTCAGGAAAACAAGGCGACAAACCTTGCGCTTTCAGCTCCTCGGGTGAATAAGGTGGTTATAAACCCCGGTGAAACCTTTTCCTTCTGGCACCTCGTCGGAAATACTACTAAAAGAAAAGGTTATAAGGAAGGACTTACTATCAAAAAAAATAATACTTCATCGGGAATAGGGGGAGGAATGTGTCAGTTTACGAACCTTATTCATTGGATGGTTCTACATAGCCCCCTCACGATAGTTGAGCGCCATCACCACGACGGCTTCGACCTTTTTCCCGATTTTAACCGTCAGGTACCATTCGGAACTGGCACCTCGATAATGTATAACTATCTCGATTACCGCTTCAAGAACGAAACTGATACCCCTTTTCAGATTATTGTCTATGTGAATGATACTCACCTCGTAGGTGAGCTCCGAGCAGGACGGGAATTTGATTTTAAGTATCATATCGTCTCCGAAAACGAGCATTTTGTCGAAGAAGAGGGCGCGGTTTACAGAGTGGGGCAAGTCTACCGAAAGAAAATTTCGAAGGTCACGGGAGACCTTATAGACTCATCTCTTATCAGAGAAAATCACGCCAAGGTTATGTATGATACTTCCCATCTCGAGATATGTAAAATATAACAAATTCAAGCTACAAACTTGACATAGTTTGTAGCTTTTTTGGCTTGCTTTTTATATTTTGCTGTGCTATACTTCTTGAAGAATTAAATTTAGAAAGGCGTTTCGATGAAAACTCATTCAATTACAGAGGGCTCGCTCTTCCGCCCCATTGTTTTATATACCTTCCCCATAATGCTGACCAGCGTTATACAGCTTTTGTTTAACGCCGCCGACCTTGTCATCGTCGGGCGCTTTTGCGGTAGTATTTACGTTGCCGCAGTAGGTGCAACGACCTCAATTATAAGCCTTATAACCAACTTCTTTATCGGACTTTCGACTGGTGCGAGTGTCGCAACCGCACACGCTTACGGAGCTAATGATGCCCGAGTACTCCATAGAACTGTTCACACGACGGTGCTTATCTCCTTTTTCGCAGGCGCTTTTCTTACTGCCGTAGGAGCTTTGTTTTCCGAAGAATTACTTCGATTGATGGATACCCCCGAAAACATACTTCCTCTTTCCTCAAAGTATATGAAAATATATTTCTGCGGAATTATATTTTCTATGATGTATAACTTTTTATCCTCTATTCTCCGAGCAGTCGGCGACACCAAAAGACCGCTTATCTATCTCTCTATTTCGGGCGTTTTGAACGTAATACTGAATATCGTTTTTGTAACTGTCTTTGATATGGACGTAGACGGCGTAGCTATGGCAACCGTAATATCTCAAGCGGTTTCTGCCTTTCTCGTTCTACTCGCTCTTATGAACAGAAATGATGCCTGCCGTCTCTTTTTAATACAGATAAGGCTATACAAGGAGCCTTTAATAAAAATTGCGGGAATAGGTATCCCCGCAGGTATACAGAGCTCTCTCTTTTCTATTTCAAACGTCTTCATACAGTCGTCGGTCAACTCCTTCGGAGATGTATTTGTAACGGGCAACTCCGCCGCTATGAATATAGAAGGCTTCGTCTACGTTATAATCAATTCCTTCTTCCAGACGTCGGTAAACTTTACGGGACAGAATTACGGAGCGAACAACTTTCTCCGTATAAAGAAGGTTCTTTGGTCATGCTTCCTTGGAGCGACTGTTGTGGGACTTGCTTCGGGAGGTCTCGCTTACCTTTTCGGAGATGAGCTTTTGTCGATATATATTACCGATTCCAAAGAGGCAATAGCCCATGGACTCGTAAGACTGAAGTATATTTGTCTGCCGTACTTCCTTTGCGGTATTATGGACGTGACGACGGGCTGTATCAGAGGAATGGGTGTGTCGCTCGTTACGATGCTCATTTCGGTTTTCGGAGTAGTTGGTATAAGAATAGGGTGGATATATACTGCTTTTGCAGCTATCCATACCCCCGAATGTCTCTTTTCTTCATATATGGTATCGTGGACGGTAACCTTCCTTTGTCAGTTTATCGCCTTCTATATCGTCTATAATAAAAAAGTTAAGCAGAAAACCGTTACATCATAAGCTTTGATTTTATAGACTTTATGTACGCCGACGGTGACTTGTTTTCATATTGCTTGAAAATTCTTGAGAAGTAGTGAATTGACGAAAAGCCTACCGCCGAGGAAATCTGCGTGAGGTTGTATTTTTCCTCACGGAGCATTCTTTTTGCCTCTTTGATTTTAAGTTTGTTTATGTGATTTATAACGGTGTAGCCGTAAGCGTTCTTGAAGCCCGAACAAAGAGAGGTCTTGTTAGTACCAAAAAGAAAGCAAAGCTCGTCAAGACTTATCTTCTCTCGGAAGTTTTCTTCGATATATCTGTATACCTCCTGCATCTTTGTATTGTTTACCGAAATGCTCGAAACACTCGTTTTTGCTTCTTTATTTCTCATAAGTTCAATAAAGAATGCCTCGAGCTTTAGCTGAATCATCTGGTCTGCACCGAAGGGATAGTCACGCCTTTTTTTCATATCCTTGACGTTAGGAACGTCGTAGGGAGGCAGAAATACGTTACGACCTTCCTTTATTATGTCGGTAAGAAGCCTTTGAAGCTCAAGAGTCAAAGGAGTAGGTGAGGAAGCAAAAACGTCGAGAAACCGACTCTTACACTCAAACCCTATTATTATTACGTTTGGCGCATCATCGAGAGGGCAGGTGATAGAGTGCGTTTCATTTTCTCTGTGCACGATAACCTCTCCTTCTTTTATCACTCCGACGTAGTCCTCGGCGCTTACCTCTATGTATCCGCTGTCAACGTATATGAGCTCTCTGAATTCGTGTCGGTCCTTCAGAGTGTGAAACTCTCTTGTA
>JAZQUE010000138.1:0-2482 GCA_045631145.1 Eubacteriales bacterium | reverse complement strand
TTCAGAAGTCCAAGGACGTTTGGTATCTCCGTATTACCAAGTATGCGGACAGACTTCTCTCGGGACTTGATGACGTTGATTACCTGCCGCAAGTAAAGCAGCAGCAGGTAAACTGGATAGGTAAATCGACGGGTGCGTTCGTAAACTTCCAGGTTACGAACACCGACGATTCGCTCCGCATATACACCACCCGTCCCGACACCCTTTTCGGCGTAACCTTTATGGTTATCGCTCCCGAGCATCCCATTCTCGAAAAGGCGAAGGACAAGATTACCAATTTCGACGCTCTTCTCTCCTACCGCGAGGAGTGTGCGAAGAAAACAGAGTTCCAGCGCACCCAGCTCAACAAGGACAAGACGGGTGTCAGAATCGAGGGTATCAGAGGTATTAACCCTCTCAACAACAAGGAAATTCCCATCTACGTTGCCGACTACGTTATGATGGGCTACGGTACGGGCGCTATTATGGCGGTACCTGCTCACGACGAACGTGACTATGAGTTTGCAAAGAAATTCGGAATTGATATAATCGAGGTTATCAAGGGCGGAGATATGTCTGTCGAGGCTTATACGGGCGACGGCGAAATGGTTAACTCCGACTTCCTCAACGGCTATACCAACAAAAAGGACTCTATCAAGAGAATGATAGAATACCTTGAAGAAAAAGGAATTGGCGAAGAAGGCGTTCAGTACAAGATGAAGGACTGGGCGTTCAACCGTCAGAGATACTGGGGCGAGCCCATACCGATCGTTCACTGTGAGCATTGCGGAATGGTTCCCGTGCCCGAAGAAGAGCTCCCCCTTCGACTTCCCGACGTCAAAAACTTCGAGCCTGGTGAGGGCGGAGAAAGCCCCCTTGCAAAGATACCCGAGTTCGTCAACTGCAAGTGTCCCGTCTGCGGTAAGGACGCAAAGCGTGAGACCGACACCATGCCTCAGTGGGCAGGCTCGTCGTGGTACTTCCTCAGATACTGTGACCCGAGAAACGACAAGGCTCTCGCATCTAAAGAAGCTCTCGAATACTGGATGCCCGTTGACTGGTACAACGGCGGTATGGAGCACGTTACGAGACATATGATATACTCGCGCTTCTGGCACAAGTTCCTCTACGATATGGGCGAGGTCAACACCGACGAGCCCTATGCAAAGAGAACGGCGCAGGGACTTATTCTCGGCCCCGACGGTGAAAAGATGTCGAAGTCGAGAGGCAACGTCGTTGACCCCAACGAGGTAGTTGACCAATACGGCGCAGACGTTCTTCGTACTTACATTCTCTTTATGGGTGACTACGGCGCGGCAGCTCCTTGGGACGTAAACGGCATCAAGGGCTGTAAGAGATTCCTCGACAGAGTAGAAGGACTTCTCTCGATAGCAAAGGGCGAGGGTGCAACTCCCGAGCTTGAGTCTCTTTTCCATAAGACTGTCAAGAAGGTGACCCTCGATATTGAGGAAATGAAGTTCAATACAGCCATCGCTGCTATGATGACGCTTCTCAACGAAATATACGCGAAGGGTTCTCTGACAAGAGACGAACTGAAAACGCTCGTTCTTCTCCTTTGTCCTTTTGCACCTCACCTTTCGGAAGAAATGTGGGAGAAGCTCGGTGAAAAGGGACTTTGCTCGATTGCGAAGTGGCCCGAGTGGGACGAAAAGAAGTGTGAGGACAAGACCGTCGAAATTGCAATTCAGGTACTCGGAAAGCTCAAAGGTACAATTACCGTTGCAGTGGACGCCGATAAGGACACGGTTCTTGACCTCGTAAAGAAGGACGAAAGAATTAAGCCTCTTATTGAGGGCAAGACTATCGTTAAGGAAATCTACGTACCAGGAAAGATTGTTAATATAGTTGTTAAATAAATAGTTTGATATTCAGGGGGAGCACTTAAAAAAAGTGCTCCCCTTGAAACCCCTATGAAAATTATTGTAAGTATATTTATTTTTGAAAAGGCTTGTGATATAATTAAAATGTAAGATTAATTTCAAAGGAGATTTTATGAAAAAAAGTTTTGATGAATACAAAGAATTGTACGAAAAAACCATATCTGTAATAGAAGAAGGACCTATTCCTGAAAAATTTGATTGGCTTTTAACAGATTTTGAAGTTTGGGTAACCTGTGAGTGGCTGAAAGACCGCTTCCCGAGTATGAAAAAATCACCAATAACCCCACAAGAAAGCTTAAACCGTATGACATATTTTAAAAAAAAGATAAAAGAAAGACTCATAGAAACATATAAAGAAGATCCTAAACTCGGTGATGTGCTCAAAAAAGGTTTTGAAAAAATTGAATATTTAATACCATTAACCAAATTCTCCCCTTTTGAAATTTTTGAAGGTTAATTTTTCTAAAATCGTGAAAAAATACTTGACATTGAGAAAGTGATGTAGTATAATTCGATATGTGTACTAAATTCTTTTTGAGAATAATGTTCTCTTTGGAATGACAAAGGGAGGGATATAAAGTGGCAGAAGTAAAAATCAAAGA
>JAZQUE010000137.1:0-3280 GCA_045631145.1 Eubacteriales bacterium | reverse complement strand
CAATATTTATCATTTTATTTCTCCTCCCCTATCTCTTCGAGAATTTTATATCTGAGCTTTTCGGGAACGCTCTTCTGTGCCGACACGGTGAAGCCTCCCTCGGTAAGAGTTTTCACTCTTTCGAAAACCTTCTCGGTATCGGTCTTATCGCTATAAAGAAGAAGCACGTCAACGTCGTAGCCTCTCTTCTGACTGTCCATTCCTTCAAGAAGGTCGAGGTAGATAGCAAAGCCTATCGCACCCGAGCGTCTGTTCATTCTTTCCATCAGCGCATCATACTGACCGCCTGCGAGAACTCCCTCGGGAATACCCTTCAAAAAGCCCTTAAAGACGATGCCGTTATAATAGCTCATATCGTTTATTACGGAAAAGTCTATATTTATTCTGTCTCTGTATTCGGTGAGAGAGATAAGGTCGGTGAGCGCCTTTAATTCTTCAAGTGCTCTCTTTTCTTCGTCGGTCTCACAGATTTCGGAAAGCTTTGCCACCACAGTCTCGGGCTTGCCGTAGAGGTCGATTACCGAGAGAAGCTTCCTCTCGGTCGAGTCATCGAGTGAATACTGACGGCAGAGAGCAAGAGTTTCGTGGCGGTTCTTCTCTGTGACGAGACGGATAATCTCCTTCTTGAAGCAGTCGTCCTTACCCGTCGAGTCGAGTATTGCCTTGAAAACTCCCATATGTGAAATATCGAGAGCAAATTCTCCGCTTACTGTATCAAGACTCTTTGCGGCAAGATAAACGACCTCAAAAATATCGTAAAGGTCGATGTCTCCGATACATTCAAGTCCCGTCTGCATTATCTCCTTAAAGCGTCTTGTAGAGCCTGAAACTCTGTATACGTTTTCGTTATAGTAAACCTTTTCCTTTACGCCGTCAATGTCGGTGGTATTCTTTATAATAGAGAGGGTGACGTCGGGCTTTAGGGCAAGGAGTGTGCCGTTGGTATCGTTAAAGGTAATAACTGAGTCGGAGACGAGGAAGTCCTTGTTCCTCACGTAGAGGTCGTACTCCTCGAACTTACTCATTTTGAACGGAAGATATCCGTATTCACGATAAAGCGCGCGAAGGGCGAAAATCGCCTTCTCTTCGCTTTTCAAAATGTCTTTTTCTTTCACTTTTCTTCTCCTTCAAGCTTTTCAAGAACCTTCTTATATCCGCCTGCACCATATTCAAGGCACTTATTTACACGGCTTATCGTTGCGGTGCTCATTCCCGTAGTCTTACTCACGACAACGTAGTTCTCGCCGTTTTTAAGCATTTCGGCAGCCTTGAGGCGTTGAGATATATCGAGTATCTCCTTAACCGTACAAGCATCCTCGAAAAAGCTATAACAGTCCTCCATCGTCTCGAGTGTCAGTATCGCGCGGAAAAGACGGTCTACGTCGGGTGTGTGCAGTTTATCCAATTTTATTTCCTCACTTTATCACTTTAATATGCTAAATTATAATACTCTTATACCGCTTTGTCAAGGGGTTTAAAGAAAAAATTGAAAGGAATTCCTTTCAATTTTGTTTTCGGACTGTTTTATATTCGTCGTATAGCTGATAATACGGGCAGGAGTCAAAGGAGCTCGACATATATTTAATATATTCGTCCTCGTCAAGCTCGACGAGACAGACGTTCATTCCCGCCTCCTCGTCGTAGACGAAGTTGGTGCAGGAGTCGCAATTTGTAACAACCTTCTTTTTCAAAATTCTCACCTCACCATATTTTACTTCCGATATTTTATATTGTCAAGATGCGTTTTTTATTGACAGAGGCTTTTCGGTATGGTAAAATCTTTTTGAGGTGAGAAAAATGACGAAAGCAAGAAGAATAACGAGAATAGCGCTCTCAACGGTGCTTCTCTTTTTATCGGCGCAGATAGCTCTGCCTGCAACGCCTCCTTTTACCTTGCAGACGCTTGCTCTTTTCGTTGTATCTGCCATTATGCTGCCGAAGGATGCCGTTTTTACTACCCTCGTCTACCTTGCACTCGGTGCCGTCGGCGTGCCCGTTTTCTCGGGCTTTCAGTCGGGTATCGGAGTAATATTCGGTATAGGCGGCGGTTTTCTCATTTCATTCCCCTTGATTGCTTTTATTTCTTCCTTTTTTATAAAGAAATTTAAAAAGAGCTTTATTCCCCGCTTTACCGTTTTTGCGGCGGCGACGCTTCTTTCCTCCTTCATTGCTTATTTGTGGCTCGTCATCGGAAAATTCACCGATAAGAGTGCGGGCAGCGTGCTCCTTGCATACATTCTCCCCTTCCTTTTCTTCGACCTCGTGAAGTGTGCGGTTGCTCCCTATATTGTGAAAAAGCTTGAAGGAATACTAAGAAAATGATTGACTTTGACATAAGGCGCTTTAACGTCCTCGACTCCACGAATACCTATCTCAAGTCCCTTGCAGAGAAGGGCGAGCGTGAGGGTGTAGTCATAATCGCAGACTCCCAGACCGCAGGGCGCGGCAGACGGGGGAAAAGCTTTTTTTCTCCCGATTCGGGGCTTTATATGAGCTTTCTTTTAAGACCTTCCCTTCCCCCCGCCCAGTCGCGCTTCATAACCACTGCGACTGCCGTTGCGGTATGCCGTGCGGTAGAAGCCCTTTACGGCAAAAGGGCGGAGATAAAATGGGTAAACGATATTCTCATTGATAAAAAGAAGGTTGCGGGAATACTGACCGAAGCATCCTTTTCGGGAGACGGCCGCCTCGGCTACGTTATCGTAGGAGTGGGTGTCAACGTCACGACGAGCGCTTTCCCCGACGAAATAAAGGATATTGCCGTCTCGCTCGGAGAGGATAAAAAAGAGGCTCTGTCAGAGGCTATACTGGGAGAGTTTTCGAAGATTTACGACTGCTTTCCCGAGCATACGTTCTTTGAGGAATACAAGGCTCGCTCTGCCGTCATCGGACGGGAAATAGAGATAGTCGGAGACGGGAGATACGGAAGAGTGCTCGGCATCGACGAGGAATGTCGCCTCGAGGTGCTTCTTGAAGATGGAGAGACTGTAAGGCTTTCCTCGGGCGAGGTTTCGACGAGAATTAAGACAGTGTGATATATCAAACATTTTATTTGATAAATTACATTGTTTTTTCTTTTATATAAGGAGTGATAACTTTTAATATAGAAAACTATTTTGAAATCGAAGGTATATTCAGGCTAAAGGGCAGAGAATTATTTACATTCTCTGCCCTTTTGACATTATTCAATTTTACCTTTCCTCAAGGTATCTTTTCATAGCATCAAACGACCTTTCGCTGATAACGTGCTCTATTCTGCAGGCGTCATCGCTTGCCGTTT
>JAZQUE010000136.1:0-15960 GCA_045631145.1 Eubacteriales bacterium | reverse complement strand
ACTCCTTGGCTCACAGAACGACATGGCTACGATCCGACTTCTTTCACCGAGGTTAAGTCGGGCGCAAGCGACTTCGCAGTAGTTGACGTTGTTCTTGCAAAGAACATCTGCGGACAGGGCGACTACGCTGACCTTGCAATCGTTGAAGCAATCGAGCTTGACTCAGAAATCTACGCAGTAGGCTTCAAGAAGGGCTCCGACCTTACCGCAAAGGTAAACGCTGCTATCAAGACCTTAAACGAAAACGGAAAGCTTCTCGAAATCGCTACAAAGTACGGCTTTGAGAACGTACTCAGCGTTACCGAAACCATCGAATAATATTGAACAATATTTAATTAAAGGAAATAATAATGGATTTTTGGAGAGTTACACTAAGTCTTCTTGACGGACTTGAGCTCACCTGCCTGATATTTGCGCTAACACTCGTGTTAGCGCTTCCTTTAGGTTTGGTGATAGCATTCGGCTCAATGTCAAAGTTCAAGCCCCTCTCATACCTTGTGAAAACCTTCGTATGGATAATACGAGGTGTTCCTCTTATGCTTCAGGTAATAATATTCTTCTACGTGCCCGGTTTTTTTCTCGGCGCTCCCCTTCTCTCCCGCTTTTCTTCGGTAATCGCAGCCTTCGTTATTAACTACGCCTGCTATTTTTCCGAGATTTACAGAGGCGGAATTGAGAGCATTTCGAAGGGTCAGTATGAGGCAGGTCAGGTACTCGGTATGACGAAAACGCAGATCTTCTTCAAAGTAATACTTATGCAGGTGGTAAAGCGTATTCTTCCCCCTATGTCAAACGAGGTCATCACTCTCGTAAAGGACACTGCTCTTGCGAGGGTAATAATGATAGTCGAGCTCATTCAGGCGGCCCAGAACTTCGCAGGCTACGGTCTTATGTGGCCCCTTTTCTACACTGCGGTATTCTATCTCGCATTCGTCGGAATTCTCACCCTTCTTTTCGGATACTTCGAAAAGAAGCTGAACTACTACAGAGTTTAAGGGAGGAGAATTATGGCTTTTCTTGAAGTAAATAACATAACGAAAAAATTCGGCAAGACCGTCGTTTTGAAGGGTGTTGACTTTTCTCTCGAAAAGGGAGAGGTGCTCTCTATCATCGGCTCATCGGGAAGCGGAAAAACAACACTTCTCAGATGCCTCAACTTCCTCGAAACCGCCGACGGCGGAAGAATGGCTGTTGACGGCAAGGTGCTTTTCGAGGGCTCTCTCGGAAAGGTGAGCGATGCGGAAATCAGAGAAAAAAGACTTCATTTCGGACTCGTTTTTCAGTCCTTTAATCTTTTCCCTCAATATACCGCTTTAAAGAACGTCACTCTCGCTCTCGAGCTTAAAGCGAAAAAGCGGGTGGGAACTACCGAGCACAAGGAAGAAATGAAAAAAATCGAGATGAGAGGAAAAGAGCTTCTCGATACTGTTGGACTCAGCGACAAGTATTTCCACTACCCCTGCGAGCTCTCTGGCGGACAATGTCAGCGAGTTGCAATAGCAAGAGCGCTTGCCCTGTCCCCCGACATCCTTTGCTTTGACGAGCCTACCTCGGCACTCGACCCCGAGCTTACGGGAGAGGTTTTAAGAGTTATAAAAGAGCTCAAGAGCTCCGACAGAACTATGATAATAGTTACTCACGAAATGGAATTTGCAAAGAACGTTTCCGACAAGGTAATATTCATGTCGGACGGAGTAGTCGAGGAAGCGGGTACACCCAAGGAAATCTTCGACAACCCGAAGAGCGCAAGACTTCGCGAATTTCTCGCAAAACCGAGCTTTTAATATTTCGGCAGAGAGTTTAACACTCTCTGCCGTTTTTGCTTGCCAAAAGAAAAAAATTGTAGTATAATTTTAAAAAAACATAAAGGAACAAAAATGCTGAAAATTCCGAACATTAAGCTTCCTCTCGACTACACCGAGGCTGACCTTAAGCGTCGCGCCGCCGAATTCTTGAGAGTGGAAGAAAAGAATATAGAAAAAATAATACTTGACCGACGTGAAACCGTGAAGGGTGAAGATGTCTATTATAAGATGACGCTCCTCGCTCTGCTTCCCCCCGAGCTTGAAAGAAAGCTACTCATCATTTTCAGAAAAAAGGGTGTGACGGGGGAGCTTCTTCTCCCCTATGAAACGAAGGTGGGAAAAAGCAACAAGCGTCCCATCGTCGTAGGCTTCGGGCCTGCGGGAATATTTGCTTCCCTCATTCTTGCAAGGGCGGGGCTTCGTCCAATTGTGCTTGAGCGAGGAGAAAGAACCGAGGACAGACTAAAGACTGTCGATAAATTCAAAAAAGAGGGCGTGCTCAACCCTTCCTCGAATATTCAGTTCGGTGAGGGAGGCGCAGGTGCATTCTCTGACGGCAAGCTGAAGGTGGGCTATAAGGACGAAAGGAAGAGATTTATTCTCTCCTCCTTCGTCGAGGCTGGAGCAGATGAGTCGATACTCTACCTCGAAAAGCCTCATATCGGAAGTGACGTTCTGCATAAAGTAATAGTAAATCTGCGAAAGAAAATAGAGTCACTCGGAGGAGAAATTATATTCGGAGCAAAATTCACAAAGCCTCTCCTCGACGCAAATAAAATAACCGGCGCGGAATACGAAAAGGAAGGCTCGCTTTTCACTCTCGACACCAACGCACTTATTCTTGCAACCGGGCATAGTGCAAGGGACACCTTTTGGTCGCTTTTTGAGTCGGGAGTAAAAATGGAGCAAAAGGGATTCGGAGTAGGAGTTCGCATGGAGCAGCCGCAGAGCCTTATAAACTCTCTTGAATACGGGCGTTTCAAGGATATGCTTCCCGCCGCCGACTACAAGCTCGTCGAGCACCTTGAAAATGGTCGCTCGCTTTACACCTTCTGTATGTGTCCCGGAGGCGAGGTCGTGCCTGCCGCGTCGGAGGAGGGGGGAATCTGTACCAACGGAATGAGCCTTTTCGCCAGAGACGGCAAAAACGCCAACACCGCGCTTCTCGTAAGCGTAACTCCCGACGACTTCGGTTCGGCACATCCTCTTGCGGGAATAGAATTTCAGAGGAAAATAGAAGCTCTTGCCTTTGAGCTTTCGGGAGGTGACTATTCTGCCCCCGTCATAAAGCTCGGAGACTTTCTCGGAGGGCGCGAGTCCACCGAATTCGGCGAGGTATTGCCTACCTATTCTCCGAAAACGGTATTCTTATCCCCTGATAAATATTTCCCCTCTTTCATTACCGAAACGCTCCGTATGGGACTTCTTAAGATGGGTGACTACAAAAAGGGGTATCTCTATCCCGACGCCGTTATTACCGGCCCCGAAACGCGAACCACCTCCCCCGTCAGAATAGTAAGAGAGGACTACGAGGCAGAAGGCTTCGACGGTCTTTTTCCCTCGGGCGAGGGTGCGGGATATGCAGGGGGAATCATTTCGGCTGCTCTCGACGGAATTCTAACTGCAGAGAAACTTCTTGACAAACGCCTCGTTTGACTATATAATTAGAAGGTCGATTTTTGTAATTTTAAGAGGTCAAAATGAGTTCACAAAGGCTTATGAAGCTTGCCTCACGGCTTGCCTTCTATTCAAAGATATTATACATATTAACTATAATTTCGATTTTTCTGCGAAGCGTTTCGCTTCTTTGGCTTACGCTTATGCCGAATAAATTCATTCGTTTCTTCTCGAAGGTAAGAATTTACGAGCCCTTCGTTACCGATATTGACAATACGAAAATATCTCTTTACGAGCTAACGGTAGGAATTATAGCCGCAATTTTTCTGTTTCTCATATTAAGGCGTATTGAGCTTATTTTCAATGCTTTTTCGATTAACCTTGATATATTCGGGGCGGGAGAAGCTATAAAGACCGTTTCCCTTTACTTCTTTGCACAGTCGATTATTTTACCGTTTATAAAATTCATTTCTCACGTAATATTCATAAAGGAAAGACTTCACTCCCCTCTCTTTGAGCCATCGCTCTTCGTTTTAGCGGGACTGCTCTGGTACATAGGTCGTACGCTTCAAACCAAATCAGTTGAAAAAGGAGAATAAAAATGGATAACACCTACAAAAAGGCTTCTGCCGACTATTCGTCAAACTACACCGAGCATCTCGTAAGGAGAAAGGCTGATAAAAATCTCGCTCTCGCAAGAGCGCTCATTATAATATTTGCTGTGATTCTTCTCGGCGGACTTCTTATCTTCACCTTTAAGTTCCCCGTTTACAGCGCGGTGCTTCTCATTCTCATCCTTTTCGTAATAAAGGTACTTTGGGGACTTACCTCGATAGAATACGAATATCTTATCGTGTCGGGTGAGCTTTCGATGGACAAGATATACTCGACGAAAAAAAGAAAGCATCTCACCGAGTTCAAAATCAGCGAGGCAGAGAGCATCAAGCCGTACGCCGAAGCCTCTCTTGACGGCGCAAAGGTCATCTTCGCCGCATCGAGCGTGAAGGACGAGGGAGTTTACTGTGCCGTCTACAAGAATAAGAACGGCGAGAGGACGGCTCTCGTTTTTAACGTTTCGGAAAAATCTCTTCCCATGCTTCGTTACTACAACAAGGCTACCGTAATAAAATAAAATGAGAGGCATATAAGTGTATAAAGGAGTGATACTTTTTGCGCTTATTTTGCCTATGCTTATCTTTATTTCTTCTCACGTCCTGCGCCGCGTCCGAAGATATAACCCTCTTCGAGCCTCCCTTTTCGCACTCGGTAGTTTTTTCCGACGGTGAAAAGGAATTTGAGGGGACGCTTTCCTTCGACGGCGACGTGCTTATTTTCGAGCCGTATGAGCCGTCGGGCTACAGAGTAACTTTGACGAAGGATGGCGGGAAAATCGAATACGGAGGGCTCGTTTTTGAAGAAAACGTGCTTCCGTCGTCGAGGCTTTTGCCCCTTTTCGATATTCTTTCGTCAAAGAAAGGGGAAATAAAGAATGGTGTTTTAAAAAAGGACAACATAACCTTAAACATAAAGGAATAACTATGGAAAGCAAAATATGCTACGCTAAAATATCGCTTAAAAACCTTTTGTGGAACTTCGAAAACTTAAAGCTTCTCACAAAGGGCAAATGCGAAATAGCACCCGTAATAAAAGCCGATGCCTACGGACACGGCGCTCTTGAAATCGCAAGAGCACTCTCGAAGGAAGCGAAGCTTTTTGCAGTAGCGGAAATAAATGAAGCTCTAGAACTGCGCGAGGGCGGTATAGAAAACGATATTCTAGTGCTTGGCTACACTGCCCCCTCTCTTGCAAGGGTGCTTTCGGAAAACAAGATTACCCAGACGGTTACCGACCTTCCTTACGCCGAAGGGCTTGCCGAATTCCTTGGTGACCGAACACTCGGTATTCACATAAAGCTCAACACGGGTATGAACCGTCTGGGCTTTCAGTGGGACTGTGACGAGGCGGTAGAAGATATCAGAAAAATAAGCGGAATAGAATCTCTTTCGGCAAAGGGAATATTCTCACATTTTGCCGAAAGCGACGACCTTTCCTCCGACTTCACCTCTCTTCAATTCTCGCGCTTTCAGTCATTTTCAAAAAAGCTTGAGGAGGCGGGGCTTCTTCCCGAAATTTGCCACATATGTAATTCCGCCGCTACCCTCACCTTCTCCGAGGGCTATCTCTCGATGGTGAGACCGGGCATTATCCTTTACGGCGCATATCCTTCAAGGGAGGTAAAGGAGCGTTATCTTTCGCTTCATCCCGACCGTCCCTTCAAGGAGGTTATGTCGCTTGTGTCGAGGGTAAGTCAGGTTCACACCGTAAAGAAGGGTGAGTGCATCGGCTATAACCGCACCTTCAAGGCAGAGCGCGATATGCTCGTTGCTACCGTTTCGGCAGGCTATGCCGACGGAGTTCCGAGGTATCTTTCAAACTGCGGTAAGGTCACTGTAAACGGCAGGGTATACGATATCGTCGGAAAGGTATGTATGGACCTTTTGATGATAGACGTCACCGACGCTCCCGTAAACGTAGGAGACGAGGTTATCTTCTGGGGCGAGGGCGGTCTTTCAATCGATTACTACGCCGAAAAAGTAAACACCATAAGCCACACTCTCTATACGGGAGTAACAAAAAGAGTAACAAGAAAATACATATAAAAAAATGCTTTTGGCTTTTAGCCAAAAGCATTTTTCTTTTATAAGCTATCCTTCAGCGCCTTGAATCTCGGAAGCGCCTTCTTTATCATTTCGGTTGAAACGCAATACGCTATTCTCACATAGCCCTCAACTCCGAAGGAGTCGGCGGGAACGACGAGAAGGTCGAACTCGCACGCCTTGTCGGAAAATTCCTTCGCCGTAGCAGTGGGCGTTTTGACAAAAAGATAAAACGCTCCGTCGGGATAAACACACTCGAAGCCCATTTCGGTAAGGGCGTTATAAAGAAGGTCTCTGTTTTCACGGTAAACCGACACGTCGGCAGTCTCTCCGTCGCACGCCGCCGCAACCCTCTGCATCATACTCGGAGCGCAGACGTATCCGAGAACTCTTCCCGCACCACAAACTGCGGCGTAGACCTCTGCCTTATTCTTCATTCTGTCGGAAACGGCGATATAGCCTATTCTCTCACCTGGGAGAGAAAGTGATTTTGAATAAGAGTAGCAAAGAATGGTATTGTCGTAAAGATTTAAAAATACGGGGTTAACGGTCTCGGAATAGACAAGCTCACGATATGGCTCGTCGGAGAGAATATAGATATCGTGTCCGTATTCCTTCTCCTTCTTTTCAAGCACCTCTACTATAATCTTTGCGCTCTCGGGGGTGAGAATAACGCCCGAGGGGTTATTGGGGGTGTTTACGATAACGCCCTTGGTATTGGGAGTTATCGCCTTTTCAAATGCGTCTTTATCAATCTGAAAGGAGCCGTCAAGCGTTTTTACGGGTACAAACCTCGCTCCCGTTCCCTCGACGAAAACTCTGTACTCGGGGAAAAAGGGAGTGAAGGCGATAAACTCGTCGCCCTCGCACTGAAGTGCCTTGAGGCTTATGGTAAGGCTCGCCGCCGCACCGCAGGTCATATAAATGAGGTCGGGCGAAACCGATGCGCCGAAACGCTTCAAAAGATTTTCCGAAACTGTTTTTCTCACTCCTGCGTCTCCCTGCGCCGAGGTGTAGCCGTGAAGGACTGTCGGGTCAAGCTCGAGGAGAAGCTCCTTTATCTTTTTTTCAACGCTTTTCGGTGCGGGAACGCTGGGGTTGCCGAGACTGAAGTCGTAAACGTTTTCAGCACCTACCTCCGCCGCTCTTTTCTTTCCGTATTCAAAAAGCTCTCGGATGACCGAACGGTTAGAGCCGAGCTCTTTCATTTTTGCATTTATCATTTTTCCATATCCTTTCGATGAAGTTCATTTTATCCTATCATTTATTTTTCTTTTTGTCAATATTAGCACTTGAAAAGATATAAAATATATGTTAGAATTTAGCGGAAAGGTGTGAAAAAAGTGAATTACGATATAATTATAATAGGAGCAGGCCCCGGAGGTATTTTCTCAGCATACGAGCTTACAAAAACGCTCCCGAATGAGAAAATCGCAATATTCGAATCGGGTAATCCTCTTGAAAAGAGAAGGTGTCCCATCGACGGCAAGAAGGTAAAGACCTGTATAGGATGCAGCACCTGTGCCATAATGAACGGCTTCGGAGGCGCAGGAGCTTTTTCCGACGGAAAATACAATATTACCAATCAGTTCGGTGGTACTCTACACGAATACATCGGAAAGAACGAAGCTCTCGAGCTTATGAAATACGTTGACGAGATAAATCTCTCTCACGGCGGCGAGGGCACGAGGCTTTTCTCTACGGCTAACAGTGAATTCAAGAAGATATGCGTGCAAAACGGGCTTCATCTTCTCGATGCATCGGTAAGACATCTCGGAACCGATATAAACTACAAGGTGCTTGAAAACCTCTTCTCCGAGCTGAAGGACAAGGTGGAGTTTTTCTTCAACACACCGGTCGAAACTGTAAAGAAGTCACTCGACGGCTACGAGGTAGTTACCGCAAAGGGTAGCTTCACCTCGAAGAAGTGTATCATTTCGGCAGGACGAAGCGGAAGCAAGTGGATGGAAAAGGTTTGTCGAGAGCTTGACATCAAAACTCGCTCCAACAGAGTTGATATCGGTGTCAGGGTAGAGCTTCCCGCAGAGGTCTTTTCTCACATTACCGACAAGCTTTACGAAAGTAAGATAGTTTACAGAACCGAAAAATTCCAAGACCTTGTCAGAACCTTCTGTATGAACCCTTACGGCGCGGTGGTTAACGAAAACACCAACGGCATCGTTACGGTAAACGGACATAGCTACGAGGATCCGAAGCTCCGTACCGAGAATACTAACTTTGCCCTCCTCGTTTCAAAGCATTTCTCCGAGCCCTTCAAGGACTCGAACGGATACGGAGAAAGTATAGTCAGGCTTTCGAATATGCTGGGTGGCGGAGTCATCGTTCAGCGGTTCGGCGACCTCATCAGAGGTCAGCGCTCGACGGTCAGCCGTATAAACGAAGCGTTTATCACCCCCACTCTCATGGCGACTCCGGGTGACCTCAGTCTCGTTATGCCCAAGCGTATTCTTGACGGCATTATAGAGATGATTTACGCGCTTGACAAGATTGCACCCGGTACTGCGAATGACGACACTCTCCTCTACGGAGTTGAGGTCAAATTCTACAACGTGGAGGTTGAAATAAGCTCTAACCTCGAAACGAGACACGAGGGTCTCTACGTTATAGGAGACTGCTCAGGCGTTACCCACTCGCTCTCTCACGCCTCGGCGTCGGGAATATACGTTGCAAGAGACATTGCAAAGAAATTGTAAAGGAGCACAGTATGGATATTTTATCACTTCTTCAAAATCGCTACTCGGTAAGGGACTTCAAGGACACTCCCGTCCCGAGAGAAGCGCTCGAAAAAATTCTCGAAGCGGCAAGAGTTGCCCCTACCGCAAAGAATATGCAGCCCCAGAAGGTGTTCGTTCTTGAAAGCGAGGAGGCTATCCGAAAGGTTCGTGAGGTAACTCCCTCGGCGTACAATGCGCCAACAGTCCTGATGATATGCTCCGACGAGAACGTAGCGTGGAAAAGAACGAATGACGGCTGGTGCGCACCTCCCATCGACCCCGCTATCGCCACCTGCCATATGATGCTTGAAGCCGAAAGCCTCGGGCTCAATTCGGTATGGGTATGCGCCTTCAACAAGGACAAGCTCCGTCAGGCGTTTGACCTTCCCGAAAACATCGTTCCCTATTCCCTTCTCCCCATCGGCTATAAGAGCGACGAATACGAGCCTAACTCGAGACATTTCGAAAGAAAATCGGTAGACGAGCTTGCAGAATTCATATAAGAGAAAAAATTCGGGTGGAAACCCTAATTTTTTTGTTAAAACCCCTACCATTTTTGTCTCTTGTGTGTTATAATAAAGGTGAGGTGATAATAATGCAACCAAAGCTTAAATTATTAAAGGTACTCGACATACTTCGCGAGACCGACGAAACTCATCCCATTACCGCCGTCGGTATTTGTAAAAAGCTTGAGGAAGCGGGAATTTCGGCGGAAAGAAAATCTGTCTGCCGAGACATAAAAACGCTTATCGAATACGGCTACAAGATTGTTCTTTGCCACGACAACAAGCTCGGATACTATATGGAGGGCGAAAAGGCAATTCCCGTAAAGCCCGTAACCCTCGACCTTGTGAGAATTAAGGTTGAATACAAGAAAGAGGACAAAGAGACCGTAAGAGCCCTTCTCGGAAAGGCGAAGGAGGTGGAGGACGGCGACTATCTTACCGCTGAATTCGGCGTTCCGTCAAGCTCACTTTTCCCGACGCTTCTCGAGCTTGGCACGAGCGCAAAGCTTCTTGAGCCGACAGAGCTTAAGGAGGAGTTTGAGAAGAAGCTCG
Source organism: Eubacteriales bacterium (assembly GCA_045631145.1). GTDB lineage: Bacteria > Bacillota > Clostridia > Oscillospirales > SIG627 > RGIG6353. Next base: position 6,088 of record JAZQUE010000136.1, on the reverse strand, counting down.
ACGAGCTTTCGGAGTTTTACAAAAAGCGCCGTTCAAGCGGTAAAATGGAAGTATGGCTTTTGTAATTTAGTATTTTATTCTACATAAAAGGCCCTTTATTTTGTTGAATTTACCTATTACATAAAAAATGAAAATATGGTAAAATATATAATAGAGGTGAAATTTATGTGGAATCTTTCGGACAGAGTAATTTACGGTTCTTCGGGTATATGCGAAATCGTTGACATCAGAGAGGAAAGCTTTGCCGGAGAGAAAAATACCTATTACGTTTTAAAGCCACTGTTCGACAATAGAACGACTATCCACGTGCCCGTTTCAAACGAAAGGCTTACTGCGAGGATGAAGCCCGTGATAAAAAGGGACGAGGCGCTTGAGCTTATAAAGAGATTTGACGCCATTTCGCCTTTATGGATAGACAACGATAAACAGAGGCAGGAGAAATATAGAGAGGTCCTTGAGGGTGGAGAGCGCGAGCTCCTTCTTGCAGTAATAAAGGCGCTTTACGAGAGGCGTGACGTTCTCGTCGAAAAGGGCAAGAGGATGAGAGCCTCCGACGAGTATACCCTGAAGGATGCCGAACAGCTTTTCGAGAACGAATGTGCTCATATTTTCGGGCTTGAAAGAGAAGAGGTAAGGGAATTCATAAAGGATACCGCAAACGCAGTCTAAACCGTCTTGACAAATCTTTTGTCTTATGAGATAATATATACGTTATAAAAATCTCAGGAGGAAAATTTTATGAAAAAAGTAAACATTAAATTCAACACTATCGCACAGATACAGAATTTCGTCAACGATATGAGCCGTTTCCTTTCGGACGTTGACCTCACTTCAGGAAAATACGTAGTTAACGCTAAATCGGTTATCGGCGTATTCAGTCTTAACCTTGCTCAGCCCATCGGACTTACCGCAGAGGGCGAGGATGAGGATAAGGTAATCGAAGCAGTTAAGGACTTAATTGTTGAATAATTTTAAAAAAGACAATGCAATGCATTGTCTTTTTTAATGAATATTGAAGATTGAATAATGAATAATTTAGGTCAATTTCCTGCGGAAATTTACATCAATTATATTGATTGTTTCAAGACGTAATCTATGGTAGGGGGCGACGTCCTCGACGCCCCAAACAAATTTCGAAGAAATTTTGCGTAAGACGAGGAAACGAAAAGCCCCCAAGGAAGCCTTACTGTCCGTAAGGCGACGAAGGGGGCTTTGAAGTTGACAAAGTATTACACGAAATTTCAAAGAAAAGAATTATGAGTTTTCGGAGAGATAAAGATTAACCCTACTCTCTATCGTTTTGGCGGTTTCCTCGGCTGATTTCTTGCCGTCAAAAAAGGCGGCGGTGTCGGAGGTGATGATGTCGAGAACGGGGTCGTTATGGTGGGTGGTGCGGGTAGTGGTTGAGGCGATTGTGGCGACGCTTTCGATGAGGTCGAGTACGCTTTGAAGCTTTTCGGGGTCGCTTGCCGTCTCGGGTCGGGGGTTAGGAAGCCCTATCATCGAGTCCTCTACACGAGGCATAACTACCATATCGTCGTCGATGATATAGTCGTCGTCCTCCATCTCTTCCTTCTCATAGCGGGACTTGGTATTCGTTATCACTTCTTCCTTCTTCGTGTTGAAGACTTCCTTATTGACAGGGAAGGACCAGATATACTCGGTCTGGTACTCCTTGCCGAGAAGCATTTTTATAAAGCTCCACGCCTCGTTTTTATAGATAGACTTTTCGCTTATTGCGAACTGTGTTGCGAAATTGAGTGCGTGAGGCTCTCCCTTGCTTGTGGGGAAACCGATAGGAACGATTGTCTCGCCGAACTGCTCCTCAAGCCACTCGAGCGAGTTAAAGCTCGAAATGTAGTTGTTTTGTGCAAGTGCTCGGTTTTCCTTGAAGTCGTTTTCATAAGCTTCCCAGTCGATATCATCATAGTAGGTATTAAAGTCGATTTTTGGAGGTAAGGTCTTTGCAAACTCCAAAAACGCCTTAAAGCTTCCGTCGGAGAAGTTCGACTTGCCGTTTTCATAGTCGATAAAGTCCTCAAGAATAGAGGGTAAAACGCTATCCATAATTCTTTCTCTGTCTGTTTCACGAAGGAAAACCGCACCCTCAAAGGCTTTCATCATCGACAAAACGTCGTCGAAGGTAATATACTCCTTATCACCGACGATGCTCTTTTTCATAACGAGACTTTGCACACCAAAGGTGACGGGAAGGCGGTATATCTTGCCGTTCCTCTCGCAAGCCTTCAGTATATTCTCGAGGAGAGTGTCTCTGCTCACCTCGTCGTCGGTATCGAGAAACTGTCCGAGGTCGGTGAAGATATTCTTCGTCTCGTATTTCGTAAGGTCGAAGGTGCCGTCGATACAAACGATATCGGGAGCGTTGCCCGACAGAATATCAAGGTCGAGACGCTCGGTGTCCTTCTCCTCCCAGCCGTAAACCTTAACTACGATTCGATAGTCCTTTGACGAACGGTTATAGTCAATAATCATACTCTTGAGCTGACCGTCGAGGGTATTTGCCGCAAGAGTTATAATATACTTTTCAACGACCTCGCCCGCCCCTGCAGGAGTGAGGTGAAGGAGAGCTCTGTCCTCCCAGCTTGTGTCGTACTCGAAGGTATAGAACTCGTCGTTGCCTGCGGGATATATGCCTGCAATTCGGTCGGAGTTGATATCGGAGTTAATAAAGTCGAGAAGGGGTATTTCCTCCTTCTTTTCGAGGTCGTATTTACTTACTACGCTATAATCGTTTATGTAGATCGTGCCGTCGTCTGCCATCTGAACGCTATGGTTTGCAGAAAGGGTATCAACAGTCTTAAAGTCGTTTTTCGAGATACTGTAGTCGATTATCTCAATCTTACCCTCTGTTCCCGACCAGTCCCAAGCGGTGATACGGAGGGTGTCGGAATCGAGGAGCGCCATATCGTTTGGAGATTTATTTTCAGGGAGCTTAACAACGTTTACAAAGCTTCCGTCGGCGTTCAGGGTAAGAAGGTAGGAGCTGCCGACGGTAATGATAAGCCGTCCGTCGCTTGCTTCAAACACCTGACCGAGATATTTACTGTAGGTGTCGCCCGAGAATTCCTCCCTCTCGTCGAGAATCGACGTCACGTCAATCTCGCTTACGAATTCGCCGTCGGCGTTAAGCTTCTTGAGAGTAGTCTCTTCCTCGTAGAAGTACTCCTCGAGGTCTCGGTCGTACCAGCTCTTGTAGCTCATAAAGGAGAGCCAGAGAGTGCCGTCCTTTCCTGCGTTATAGCCGTTTAGGTAACTGCCCGTATCGACGCCCGTCTCCTCGTCGTAGGAGTACTCGCCCTTAAAGGTATAAAGGTCCTTTATTTCGCTCATATCGGCATTTGCAACGTAGATGCAGTCGTACCAATCAGATATCTCATTGCCGTACTCGTCGGTGGTCACGACCTCCTTCGAGCCGTTAAAGAATGCTCTGTCGCCCGACATTATAATTCCGTAGAGGTCTACGCCGTCGGGGGTAGGTATTTTATCGGCGAGGTAGACGTTCTCAAGCGCTACCTTCTCCGCCTTCTTGGTCTCCTTCGGCGAGCATGACACGAGGGAGAGGAGAGTTACTAATACGAGAAAAAGTGAGATAAATCTTTTCATCTTTTTTTCCTTCTTTCTATGATAAAGATAATAAGTCTTATTACGAACAAGGCTATCGAAAGAATAGCTATCGCCATAAATACTGCGAGAACGTCCTCCCTTTCTCTGTCGGCGTTTTCAAAGTAAGGAAAGGCGAGCTCCTCTGTAACGTAGGAGCGAGAGGTGAAATCTCTTAAATTCTCAAAGGTAGAAATAAGCGAAAATCTCTCGGTCACGTCAACGACGGTCTTGCCCTCGGTTGCGCTCTCGATAGCTCTCACGGCGTGTGAGGTAACGGGGTTCTGGAGGCATATTTCGTAATAGTCGAAGTCCTTCTTGCCAAATATCCTTTCGGCGATATTTTCGGGAATATATATCATCGGCTTTTCCTCGAAGGAGGCTTTATACGCATCGCTTTCGTCGAGTGCGACAACTCCTGCAACGTAGAGGGGCAGTCCTCCGACGGTTATCTTCATATCGACGCTGTCGCTGCTTCCGAAAAGCTGAAAGGACAGTCTTTCATCAATGACTACCCTATCGAAATTAAGGTCGTCCGACGAATAGTAGTATCCCGACACGAAGTCGAGTGGATGAAAGAGGAAATAGTCGCCTCCCGTAACGGTTGCGGGCGTTTCTGCCCTCTTTCCGTCCCCGCTTTCGCAGGTTACGGTCTCGAAGCGTGAATAGGTGTCGCACCAGAGGCGCTCTGCCCCCTCCACCGTTTCGCTCATTTCCTCGGCGGCAAAGCGTATTCTGCTTACCTCGTCCGAGCCGAAGCCGTCGCCGTCAAAGACTCTCACTACCGCATAGCCCTCTCCGAAGGGCGCTTTTAAGGTAAAGCGTGAGGCGAGGGAAAAATACGATATAACAAGGATAACGGCAATAAGAAAAAATACTATAAGCTTTTTCATATCAGTCCGAGAGCCTCACGTAGCCGCCCTCCTCGAAGGGCTTCGTTGAGGTGAGAATTACGTATTCGTAGAGATAGGTTTCGTCGGTCGCTATTGCGACGTTCTTGTCGTCGCTTGCCGCAACGGTGACGTCGAGGCGTGTCGCGACGAAGCGGTCGCCGAGGGGTGTCGATTTGGTCTTCGTTATATATACAAACTTGCCGTTCGCGTCCTCGTGGAGAGCGCTCTTCGGAATTACGGCAGAATAGCCCGTCGTCCTCTCTCCAACCGTTACGGTGAGGTTCTGACCTACAGTTACGTCGCCCATCAGCTCAAAGGTAAGCGTCTTGGTCTTACCGCCTGCGTCGGGGGTAATCTTCGAGAGCACTGCCCCGATATTCTGTCCCCAATATCCGCCCGTAACGGTTGCGCTATCACCTATATTCAGTCGGCTTGCCTCTGTGGTGCTCACCGAGAAGGAGAGCGTATATCCGCTTTCAACTACCTCGACGGTTACTGCCGAAGCGCCGTCGGTAGCGTATTCACCGGGTCTGAAATTAACCTCGGTGACAGTACCTCTGTGGGTAGCCTTAAGCTCATACCCTTCCTTCGAGCCTCCCTTTATACTTTGAAGCTCCGCCTTTTTATCGAGTATCTTCTGATACTCCTTCTTTCTGTCGTATTCGTCGAGCTCGGAGGTCTTCTTGTCGGCTTCCTTCTTCTTTTCAAGAGTACGCTTCATTGTGTCAAGCGTTCTCTCCTTCGTTTTTATCTGTCCTCTCAAGGTCGAGATTTCGTCGAGCTCCGCTTTCTTTTCGGTCATTTCCTCAAGGCTCTTCTTTTCTGACTTGAGGGATGCGGTGAGCTCCTTGTTGATAGCCGAAACCGCATCGGCAAGCGCCTTCTCCTTTGCCTCAAGGTTTTTCTCCTCGGTCTCGACTGCCTTTTTCTTTATATTTACAGTATTATTTCTGTCACGCCAATTTTTATTTTCGGTGTTCGCGGCAGAAAGATTGGCGTTAGCCTCACGAATATAGTATCTCGTGTCCTCAATATCGGTCTTCTTTGCCGCAATCGCACGCTCGGCGTTCTTTATCTCGTCCTTGTTTTCTTCATAAAGAGCGAGCGCCGTATCGTATACGGTCTTTGCGCTTTCTGCCTCGGGAGAAGACTCTCCGTACTCTGCTACTGCGTCGTCGTACGCCTTCTTCGCGGTATTCATATCGGTCTTGATTTTAAGTATCTCCTCCGAGTCCTCCTCAAGATATTTGAGGTCGGTCTGGAGTGAGTCGAGTGTCTCGTAGAGAGAGTCGAGCTGTGAGCTTAAGCCCGAGGTATCGGTATTCGTCGCATCGGCGAGGGCTTCCTCGGCTTTTTTGAGCGCCTCATTTGCAATATCGAGCATTTCCTTTGCCTTGTCACGCTCGGCACGAAGAGAGGTTATTTTCGGGTCTTCGGAGCTTTCTGTTGCCTCCTCAAGCTGTTCCTCAAGTGTTTTTATGTGTGCCGTCGTCGTTTTTATCGACTTTTCGAGAGCTACCGCCTCTTCGTCGGTCATTTTCAGATTCGACTCCGAAAACACTCCGATTTTCAGC
>JAZQUE010000135.1:0-2218 GCA_045631145.1 Eubacteriales bacterium | reverse complement strand
CCTCGCTCGCCTTCCTTTGAAGCATCTCGAGAACCTTTCCCCACATCTCCCCCTCCGATATTATGAAGTACTCGAGGAAGATGAATTTTTCTGCCTTTTCAAGCTCCGAGAGGAGCATCTCGAGCTTTTTCTCACCCGACGAAAGATAGGTGACCTCGGTATTCTGGAAAGGAGGGTTCGTGCCTCTCGACAGTAGATACGATGAAAGTCGGGCGATGCCCTTATCGGTATTTTCGAGCTTTTTTATGATATGCTCGTTTCTCGGGAGAAGGGCGATATTATCTCTTGAAATATATCTAAATCTTTCCTTTAAGGCTCGGTGTCCGAACTCGCTTCTCGTATAAAGTAAGAGAAGGCAGCCGAAAACGGGAAGCGTCATAATGAGGACGAGCCAGGTTATCTTGACGGTGGGGTTCATACGGCAATTCACGAGAAAAAAGACGGCGAACACCGTTATAAAGACGTTACCGAGCCACGCCTCTGCAAGAAAGCCCTCGAAGACGTAGAAAGAGAAAAAAAGAAAAGCTATCTGAAGGAGAAAGAGAAGGAGAATTATTCCAAGGCGAGAAAATACGAGACGGAAAATTCCGCCCTTGAACGCACGCTTTTTTACAGACACTTTCTCACCTTCTTTCTCTAATATAATGTTAAAACTTTTAGAAAATAATGTCAAGAGGAAATAAAAAGTTTTTACAAAGGGTATTTACTTTTACATAAACTTATGATATAGTGTAAAATTAGGAAGAATTGTTTTTCAATATAGATAAACGGAGATGACAAAATGCGAAAGACTAAAATTATTTGTACGATAGGCCCTGCCTGCCAGAGCGACGAGGTGCTCACGAAAATGTGCAAAAACGGAATGAACGTTGCACGTCTCAACTTCTCGCACGGCACTCACGAGGAGCACGGCAAGATGATAGAGCTCATAAAGAGAGTAAGAGAAAACCTCTCCCTCCCTATTGCCATTATGCTCGACACCAAGGGCCCCGAATACAGAATAAAGACCTTTGAGAATAAAAAAATAACTCTTTCAGAGGGTGATACCTTCACCTTCACGACGAAGGATATAGTCGGCAACGAGAAAATCGTTGCAGTAAACTATGAGCATCTTACCGACGACCTCTCTATCGGTAACACCATTACCGTAAACAACGGACTCGTAAAATTCAGAGTTGACAAGATAGACGGCACAGAGGTAATATGCACCGTAACCGTGGGCGGTGAAATTTCCGACAGAAAGAGTATGAACTTTCCGAACAAGGTTTTAAAGCACGAATACCTGAGTGAGCAGGACAAGGACGACCTTCTTTTCGGTATAAAGAACGACATCGACTTCGTTGCTGCGTCCTTCGTTTCATCAAAGAAGGACGCTCTCGATATAAGGCGTTTTCTCGATGAAAACGGCGGTGAAAGTATAAACATTATTGCCAAAATCGAAAACAGAGCGGGCGTTGACAACATCGACGAAATATGCGAGGTTGCCGACGGAATAATGGTTGCAAGAGGTGACCTCGGCGTTGAAATTCCCTTCGTCGAAGTGCCCACCGTTCAGAAATTTCTCATAAACAAATGCCGACTTCTCGGAAAGCGTGTCATCACCGCAACCGAGATGCTCGAATCTATGATATACAACACTCGCCCCACGAGAGCCGAGATATCCGACGTTGCCAACGCCGTTTACGACGGCTCGTCGGCGGTAATGCTGTCGGGTGAAACGGCAGCGGGAAAATATCCTGCCGAGGCAGTAAAGAATATGGCGGAGATTGCCGAGTTTACCGAAAAGCACATCGACTACAAAAAGTGGTTTGCCACCACTCAATACGAAATCAAGAACAATCTCGACGCTATATCTCATTCGGTCTGCGCAATGTCGATAGACGTTAATGCAAAGTGTATCGTCGTAAACTCAATATCGGGAAGAACGGCAAGGATGGTAAGCCGTTTCAGAAGCCCCGTGGACATTCTCGGACTGACAACGAGCACCAAGGCGTGGCGTCAGCTCAATATGAGCTGGGGTGTCACTCCCGTACTCACCGAGGAGTTCCCCGCCATTGACATCGTATTCTACGAGGCACTCGGTCAGGCGAAGCGTGTTTTCGGTCTCTCGAAGGGTGACAACGTAGTTATGACTGGTGGTCAGATAGGCGGAGCGCCCGGCAACACCAATATGATAAAAGTAGAAAAAGTAAGATAACAAAGAGTGGGAAAGGCTCTT
>JAZQUE010000134.1:0-5623 GCA_045631145.1 Eubacteriales bacterium | reverse complement strand
GTCTGTACCTCCGATTACTCGTCGGTCATCACTGCCACGCAGTCTGTGATTGCCGGGCGCGTGGAAATGTCGGAGCTGACCTACCGTACGGTCATGGAAGGCATGTCCGAGGTTACCGAAAACGGTACGGCCGCAGGCGCGTTTAAGAATTACGATATCCACGTCGGTGGTAAAACCGGTTCGGCACAGGTTGCCACCGGTACGGCCAACAGCGTGTTTGCCGCGTTTGCGCCGTTTGAAGATCCGCAGATTGCGGTAGTGGTCGTGGTCGAGCACGGCGGTTCCGGTAACCGTATCGCACCGATCGCACGCAATATTTTTGATGCCTATTTCGCGCTGAACGATACGCTCGGACAGTGAAGATGAAAAACGGGAGGATCCGCGTATGAGAAAATCCAATTGTTACGCCGTAGTTTCCGGCAAGGGTGGTACGGGAAAAACGACGGTTGCTAATATTATCGCAAAAAATGCGGGAATGACGCTTAAAAAGCTCAACGCCACCGTCGCAGGCACGCAGGACATCAAGGAGGTTCTCGCCGAGACCGAAACGCTTTTCGGGAGAGAAGGAATACTCCTTTTCATCGACGAAATTCAATATCTTAACAAAAAGCAACAGCAAACCCTTCTCGAATTTATAGAGGACGGCAGAATTACCCTCATCGCATCAACCACCGAAAACCCTTATTTCTACATATATAAGGCTATTTTATCACGCTCGACGGTCTTTGAGTTCAAGCCTCTGTCGCACACGGCGGTAATGACGGCGCTACGACGTGCTCTCGACTTTCTGAATACCGAAAGCGGCAGCGAAAAGACGCTCTCGGAGGATGCACTCACCTACTTCTCGGTTTCGGGAGGAGGCGACCTTCGTTCGAGCATCAACGCTCTTGAGCTCGCATATCATATGTCGGGCGAGGTTATCGAGGAGGATACGGCGAAGGCGGTGCTTCAGCGGAGCTATATGTCCTTCGACCGAGACGGAGACAACCACTACGAGCTTTTGTCGGCGCTTCAGAAGTCGATAAGAGGCTCGGACGAGAATGCGGCGGTCTTTTATCTTGCAAAGCTTCTCGAGGGAGGCGACCTCATCTCGCCGTGCAGACGGCTTCTCGTGATAGCGAGCGAGGACGTGGGACTTGCGTATCCGATGGCGGCGGTGATAGTTAAGTCGCTTGTAGACTCCGCCCTTCAGCTCGGACTTCCCGAGGCGAGAATACCTCTTGCCGAGGCGGCGATACTTCTTGCGACCGCCCCCAAATCGAACAGTGCGTATATGGCTATCGCAAGAGCAAACGAGGATATAACGAGAGGGCTCGGTCAGGATATGCCCTCCCGCCTTAAAAACAACCACTGCTTCGGAGAGGGAGATAAGAAGGACGCATACCTCTACCCTCACGACTATCCGAACCACTGGGTTCCCCAGCAATATCTGCCCGACGACCTGAAGGACAGAGTGTACTACGAGTTCGCCGACAACAAGACCGAGCGTGCGGCGTACGAATATAAGAAAGCAATTCGCGAGAGCGCGAAGAAATAAACATAAGGAGAAAAAATTATGGCTAAAAAAGGTTTTTGGACTGAATTCAAGGAATTCATTGCAAAGGGCAACGTAATCGATATGGCAATAGGTGTTGTAATAGGCGGTGCTTTCAAGGATATCGTCAACTCACTTGTTGCAAACGTAATCACCCCCTGCATCTCGCTTCTTACGGGAAAGTCGAGCTTCGAGGAGCTCATTTGGGTACTTAAAGAGGGTGTTCCCGCAGAGCTTGCCGAGGACGGCACGGTTCTCGTACCCGAAGTTTTACCGGTTGAGCTGGGCTACGGCGTATTCATTCAGAAAATAATCGACTTTATCATTATCGCACTTACCATCTTCGTGGTAATTAAGGTGGCGACCTCTCTCAAGAACCGTTCCGAAGCGCTTATGCATAAGCTCGACGCGGAGAAATTTGCGGCAGAGCAGAAGAAGGCAGAAGAGGAAGCGGCAGCTAAGGCGGCAGAGGAAGAAGCGGCAGCTAAGGCTGTTGAGGCAGAAAAGGCAGAGCTTCTCGCCGTAAGACAGGCACAGAAGGACACCGCCGCACTCCTTTCGGAAATCAAGGAAATTTTAGCTAAAAAATGAAAGACGAATTTAAAATTCTCGACTCTTTGGGGGCAGAGCTGATAGCAGGTGCTATCGGCTCTTCCCCTTCAAAATTCTGTGACTTTACCCCCTTCGTTATCCTTATGTGGCAGGAAATGTATAGAACCGAGTATATTCTTGACGGAAAAACGCTCTATCTGAAGCTTTTTATCGACGGAAATACTCACTATGCCGTGTTTTCGGAGGATATCGTGGAGGCGGTAAAAAGGCTTTTCGATATTACGGGAGAAAGGGAGCTTTCTCTATCTCTCGTCGAGGAAAAGGCGATTGCCGATTTAGAAAGAGCCTTTGAGGTGTCCGACTGCTTCACGAGAGAGGAATGGGCGGACTATATTTACCTTCACGACGACCTTGCCGAAATGAAGGGTGGACGCTTTGCGGGACAGAGAAACCATATAAACAAGCTTCGTGAGCGCTTCCCCGATTGGCACTACGAAAGAGTGACGGAGGAGAATATCGGTGAGGTGCGAGACTTTTTCTTAAGGCTCACCGAGGACAGAAGCACGCTCTCCCCTTCGGCGCTTTTCGAGGCGGAAATGGTGGAGCGCTATCTTACGAGGGACTACCTCTCCTTTAAAACCGAGGGTGGTTTTATAAGGGCAGGGGGAGAAATCGTCTCCTTTGCCTTCGGCGAGATTTGCGGCGATACCCTTTTCGTCCATATCGAAAAGGCGCGCCGAGACGTTCAGGGCGCATATCAGGCGATAGTGAAGGAATTCGCCTCTCATAACAAGGCGACCTTTATCAATCGCGAGGAGGATATGGGCATCGAAGGACTGAAGCGCTCGAAGGAGTCCTACCACCCGATAGAAAAGGCAAAAAAGTTTTCAATGAACGTAAAAAGGTTTTGACCGAGGTCAAAACCTTTTTCAATTAATGCAGAATGCATTTAAAATCAAAGTATTATAGCAAATTATCGAGCGAGCACATAATCTAAAACTGTCTCCTCCACCGTATATCCCCCTTCCCACGCCTTGATAAGCGTGACGATAAGGTCGAAGGTCACCTCGTCGAGAGTACCCGTCGGGTCAAGGGAATAGTTCTTCTGGAGATATTTTATCGCAAGGGCGGTATCGTCGTCGAAGACGCCGTCTACCTCGTCGGGTGAGATATACTGAAGGGCGACGAGTCTCTTTTCAAGGGCGAGCACCGCAGTGTTTTCCTCGCCGAGCAGGGCGTCCTCAATATCGAGAACGGTAAATGCAGGGGTATCGACCGAAAGGGAGTTTTTTTCTGCCTTGGGGGATATTTTTACGTCGGGAACGACACCCTTTTCGTTATAGGTCGTGCCGTCGGCGGCGTATGCAACGTAGGCGGTAATGCCCACCGCCGAACCGTCGATAAAGCGGGTAGTCATCTGCGCAACACCCTTTCCGTAGGTGGTCTGTCCGACTATCTTGGCAGAAGCTACCTTGCGCAGAGTGTAGGCGAGTATTTCGGCAGAGCTTATACTATTCTCATTTACGAGAACGGTGACGCTATCAAAGGCATAGCCCGAGCCGTCGGAGAAAAATGGGGCGTTTCCGTTCTCCCTTCCCATATAAAAGAGAAGCTCGAGAGCGTTCGGGGTGAACTTCGAGGCTATCCTTGCCGCAACCTCAACCGAGCCGCCCGGGTTATTCTGAAGGTCTACTATAACGTTGCGGTAACCCATCTGCCACGCAAGGTCGATAAGATGAGGCACTTCGACGGCGGTAGCGTCGTTCATAAAGCTGTCTATCTCGAGACAGAAGGTGTTCTTTTCGGGGTAAAATTTTATCGAATACTCGGGGAAGGTAACGTCGGTTCTGTCAAGTATATAAGTATACGTTCCCTCGATGTCGCGCTCGAAGGTGTACATCATTTTGTCCTTATCGGCGCTCTCCTCCGAAATAACGGTAGCTATCGACTGATAACCGAGTCCCGATACGTCAACCGAGTTTATCTTCATAAGTCGGTCGCCGTTCTTCACCCCCGCCTTTTCGGCAGAGGAGCCGACTGCAACGGCGTTAACGTACATTCCCGCAGGGGTGTCCCCCTTCGCCTCCTGCCAGACGGTCGAAATTCCGACACCTCTTGCATCGGTAGGACTGAAAAAGGCGTCTGCCTCCTCGGGAGTGAGGTGGTAGCTGAACTTATCGAGCACCGAGAAAAGCACCTCGTAGGTCTCACTCATATTATTTATATCTATGTAGCGTGTTTTCGAGATAAAGGCGTCGTAAAGCTCGTCGGCGGTAAGAGAGTCGTAGTAGGTATTTAAAATAAGGTCGAGGACGTAGAAAAGCTTCTGCGTCTCAAATTTATTTTCACTCTCGTCCACTACCTGAAGGCTCGCGTAGAGCTCCTCGGGAGAGATATTCCCATTCGTGCGGATAATACCCTTATGGAGACACTCAATGTCGCCAAGGTCGGCGTATGGGTCGTCCCCCTCGTCCTCAAAGCCCAGCCCGAAGGGGTCGGGGTCTTCGACGAGGATGGGAATTTTATCGTCGGTTTTCGCTAACGCCGATGGCGTCAGCAGAGAAAAAACTAAAACTAAAACGAGAACGAGAGAGAGAATTTTTTTCATTTCTTTTCCTTTGCAAATTCTATAAGTTTGTCAATAAGCTCGGCATAGCTCACGCCGTATTCCGCCATAAGCTTGGGGTACATACTGATTTTAGTAAAGCCGGGGAGTGTATTTATTTCGTTGAAGATTATTCCTTTTTTTGTAGCGAAGAAGTCCACCCTTGAAAGCCCCTCGCAGTCGAGCTTTCGGAATATCTTAACGGCGAGAAGTCTTACCTTCTCTATCGTATCTGCGTCAAGCCTTGCAGGAATATGGTAGGCGGTGTTGTCGCTTATATACTTGGTATCGTAGTCGTAGAACTCGCTTCCCACCTCAAGCTCACCTGGGTTCGAGACAAGCGTCTTTCTCTCGCCGTCGATGTAAACGTCGAGCACCGCCGTCTCTATCTCGGCGCCGTCGATAAACTCCTCGACGAGCACCTTTCCGTCGTAGCGGTGTGCGTTTTCGAGAGCGAGAATGAGCTCGTCACGGCTTTTTGCCTTCGATACTCCCACCGACGAGCCTGTGCCCGCAGGCTTTACGAACATCGGATAGCCGAGGTTCTTTTCACACCAAACAATGTCACTCTCGCCATACTCGTCTTTTCTGAAAAGACGCCATTTTGCCATCGGGATATTCTCGGTTTCAAGTATCGTTTTGGTAATCGCCTTGTCCATCGCTACCGCCGAGCCTCGGTTGTCCGAGCCGACGTAGGGCACGCCCGAGAGAGTGAGAAGCCCCTGAAGGTTTCCGTCCTCACAGTTCTCGCCGTGAACGACGGGAAAAAAGCAATCTATTTCTTTTATTTTGTAGTTCCCCCCGTCGAACACCATCAGTCCGTGATGCTCGGGAGAAGGACTTATAACGGCAGGAATAAGGTTTTCTTCGTCGAGTGAGAAGGTAGCGTCGGCAATTTTACTCTCGTCTCCTTTGTAGAGAAACTCTCTTCC
>JAZQUE010000133.1:0-1677 GCA_045631145.1 Eubacteriales bacterium | reverse complement strand
GGCGGTTATCAAGTCTGCCGTACTGAACTACGACGTTGGTATTTGAAACGAGCTTCATAGCATACTGCGTTTCAAGACGTACCTTATATCCGCACATATCGTCAAGGTTATTCATCCTGAAGCATCTTACCCTGTCCTTTCCGACGTGCCATTCGATCTCGTCGATGCTCTCGCGGTCAGCAAAGTAGATATGTACCTTGATTACGGCGTCAACGTCGCTGTCGTTAACAACGATGACAGACTCGTGGCCCTTGAGTACGCCCTCTCCTTCGGGAGGAAGTTCGCAGTCAGGGATGAGCCAGAGCTTCTTGCCGATAGAATTAGAAGTCAAGTTCGATAAGTCCCTTCTCGAGAATGTTAGTCATCGACTTGCATCCGTCCTTGGTAATAACGATACCCTTCTCCCATCTTGTGCCGAAGGTGGGACCCGAAATGAAGGTATCTACCTGGAAGGTCATATTTTCTTCGATGATCCAGTCGGAAGAGGTTTCCATCCAAGGAGCTTCAACCTCGATCATACCCGTACCGTGGCAAGGACCGTAAACGTATGCATCCTTGAAGCCGTTTTCAATGAACATCTGATAGAACTCGCTAGGAACCTTATTAGCGGGAATGCCAGCCTTGAGGTTCTTAACTGTCCAGTTGTGCATATCGTAACAGAAGTCGATGTATCTTCTTCTTTCGGGGTCAAGCTTGCCCATAATTACGGGAAGACCCGTTGCGGGAGAATAACCGTCAATCTTTGCGGAAAGGTTAAGCTGAACTACGTCGCCCTTTTCAATCTTTCTGTAGCTCGAACGGCTGATAGCGTGACGGGTGGATGCTTCGCTGAATACGTACATAGGAAGTCCTTCGTACTCTGCGCCGTTTTCGTAGATAACTCTCTGCGCAACGCCTACCATCTCGAGCTCGGTAACGCCGGGACGAAGGTTCTTGATAACCTCCTCGGTAGCGAGGTCAACGATTCTGAAGCCTTCCTGAATACATGCAAGCTCGTTTTCACTCTTGATCTTTCTGAGCTCAACCATAATATCGTTGCAGTAAGAAATCTCTGCCTTGGGGAAGTTATCGCGAAGACCGTCGATGATTGGAAGGGTACATTCAACATAGCTTCCGAGACCAATCTTGATGTTCTCTCCAGTTACACCGATAGCCTTGAATGCTTCGGGGAAGGTGTTGGGAACAAGCTCGGGATATGAGGGGTCAGCAGACTCACGGAATTCCTTGAGAACGAAAATCTTATCAATCTTACCGAAGTCCTTTGCGAAAATGGGGGACTCGGGTCCTACGAGAAGACATGCGTCACCCGATGCGGAAATCGCAACGCCTGCTCTCTCAAAAAGAGGCCAGAAGCCGCTGAAGTATCTTGCGTTAGCGTAGTCGGACTCGGTGCTCACTACGAGCATTACGTCGAGACCTCTTTCGCGCACCATCTTAGCAGCCTTTTGAATTCTCTCCTTGTACTCATAATCGGGAATACAAATTCTTGCCATAATTATTCTCCTTTTATATTTTTAACGCTCTGACGGCATTATATTTTACTACATTTTCATTATACAGAATTAAATATCTTTTGTATTTGGAAAATTTTAAGTATTTTTTGCATAATATTAAATATTTTTAATATTGAATAAATCGTCTTTTGTGTTATTATATATTTGGAGGATAAAAATATGG
>JAZQUE010000132.1:0-2424 GCA_045631145.1 Eubacteriales bacterium | reverse complement strand
AGATGATATTCCCGAAACCGAAGAGGCTGACGACGAAGGCGATGAAGAATAAAACCGTAGTATATTTAATAAAAGACAAGGATAGCGCCGCCCTGAAAAGGGCGGCGACTCACGATTATTTCGGGGAAGCCGAGATTTCTTACCTTGAAAACGGAAAGCCGATAATAAAAAGCCCCGAGGGCTATTATATTTCGATAAGCCATAGCGGGACACTTACGGCGCTCGTCATATCCGACGTGCCGATAGGGATAGATATCGAAAGAGTAAGAGAATTCGATTTTTCTCGGCTGAAGGAGCGCTTTCTTTCCGAAAAGGAAAGAGAAGTGGTCTTGACGAAGGAAGATTTTTTTAAAATATGGGTAAAAAAAGAGGCGGAAGCCAAGATTGAGGGAAAAGGAATTTTCGCTATGCGTGAAAAAGACGTGACGGCGACCTTTTCTTCTATTTCGGAGGAGGTCTCCTCGTTTGCTGGAGAACGCTACGAGGGCACACTTGCCTCATTTTCCAAGGTAGACTACACAGTCAGGAAGCAATAAATGAAAACACATATCTTTTTTTCGGGCTCGAAGGGAAATTGTACCTATATTTCGGACGGCGAAACGGCGCTCCTCGTGGATGCGGGAGGGTGTCTTAAACGGATAAGGGAAAGCCTTGCCGAAATCGGAGACCGTCTTGAAAACGTAAAGGGAATTTTTGTCACCCACGAGCATTCCGACCACACTAAAGCAATATATAATATAACGAAAAAATACGGCACGAAAATTTTTACCGCCGTCGATACCGCAAGGGCTATCTGTACCCCGACGGCGACGCTGCCCCTTGCCGATTGCAAGAGGGTGGCGCAGTCGGTTATGACGGTAAAGGCGGAAAAGTGCTATGAGGTAGGAACTTTTCTCGTGCGACCCTTCTCGACACCTCACGACGCCGTATCGAGCCTCGGCTTTATCTTTGAGTCTACGGTGACGGGCAAGAGCCTTGCTTACGCTACCGATATAGGCTTCGTTACCGAGGAGATGGCAGGACTATTCTGCGGAATAAAGAACGTAATTCTTGAGTCTAACCACGATATTGAAATGCTCAAAAACGGACCATACCCCGAATATCTCAAAACGAGAATACTCTCGGAGAAGGGACATCTTTCGAACGAGGCGGCGGCTCGCTTTATAAGGCTTCTTGCCGAAAAAGGAATGAAAAGCGCCACGCTTGCGCACTTGTCGGAGGAGAATAACACACCCGCCCTCGTTCTTGAAACGGTGAGGGGAGCGCTCGGCGAAAACGAGGTGTCGCTTGCCGTGGCAAACCCTTACAAACGCATCGAAATGGAGATTTTTTAAGGATGCAGAGTATAACGGTTATACATAGCGGCGGCTTCAAGGAGAAATATTTTGAAGACGCCTTTAAGGAATATAAAAAGAGAATTTCGGCTCTAGCGAAGCTTGAGGATATAGAGCTTCCCGAAGCACCTCTCCCCGAAAACCCGAGCATTAAAGACGTTGAAAAGGCGCTTTCGGCCGAGGGGAAGAGGATACTTTCACGGCTCGAACCGAGGGCAAAGAAAATCGCCCTTTGTGTTGAAGGGCGCGGAATGTCGTCGGAGGAGCTTGCCGAGGTATTTAAGTCGTCGGCGCTTGAGGGATACTCGAAGATTATTTTCGTTATCGGCTCGTCCTTCGGACTGTCGGACGAGGTAAAGAGAGCTTGCGATATAAAGCTTTCCTTTTCGAAAATGACCTTTCCGCATCAGCTAATGAGGGTAATTCTGTCGGAGCAAATATACCGCGCCCTTTCGATAAACGGCGGCGGAAAATATCATAAATGAGGTAAAAATGGAAGAAAAACGCTTTAAGAAAAACGATAGCGGTTTTATTTGCGAGGTCTGCAAAAAAGAGGTAAAGCCTCTCGGCTACACCTCACGAAATCATTGCCCCTATTGCCTTTCGTCACTCCACGTCGATATTATGCCGGGCGACCGTGCAAACCCCTGCCGAGGTATTCTCCGTCCCGTCCAGACACTCCCCGACGCCAAAAAAGGCTTTATAATCGTTTTCAGATGTGAAAAGTGCGGAGAAACGGTGCGAAATAAGTCTGCGGACGATGACGATATGTCACTGATTATAAAACTCACAAACCCCGAGATATCGGAGATGTAAAAAAATTCCAGACCGTCAAAAACAAGAAGAAATAAAAACGGTTTTGACTTATAAAATTTGCGAGAAAAAAGGAAGAAAACTCAAAAATGAGTTTTCTTAAAAAATCATATGTTTTTGACTATGAACAAACCTTGCCTCTGCCGTACCTTTGTACGCCTGTGCGGAGAATTTTTGCCGAGTAGCGAATTAGCGAATCGAGCAAAAATTCAAGCCATACAGAGAACGAAACCCGAACAATGTGTGAGGGTGTAGTGAGTCGTAAGGGCTTCGGTTT
>JAZQUE010000131.1:0-2502 GCA_045631145.1 Eubacteriales bacterium | reverse complement strand
CTTGGCCCACAGAACGACATGGCTACGATCCGACTTCTATTCATCGAATTTAAGCACCGCCATAAACGCCTCCTGTGGTACTTCGACAGTACCGAGAGTGCGCATCTTCTTTTTACCTTCCTTCTGTTTTTCAAGAAGCTTTTTCTTACGGGTAATGTCACCGCCGTAGCATTTGGCAAGGACGTCTTTTCTCATCGCCTTGACGGTCTCTCTTGCGATAACCTTACCGCCGATAGCCGCCTGAACGGGAATTTCGAAGAGCTGACGGGGGATGTTTTCCTTGAGCTTTTCGACTATCTTTCTCGCTCTTGCGTAAGCCTTTTCTGAATGAACGATAAAGGAAAGAGCGTCGACCATAGAGCCGTTGAGAAGGATATCGAGCTTTACGAGGCTCGCTTTTTCGTAGCCTGCAAGCTCGTAGTCGAGGGATGCGTAGCCCTTGGTGCGAGATTTGAGAGCATCAAAGAAGTCGTATATTATTTCGTTAAGAGGGAGTGAGTAGTGAAGCTCGGCACGGTCTGAGGTGATATATTTCATATCCTTAAACGTGCCTCGTCTTTCCTGACAGAGCTCCATTATAGTTCCAACGTAGTCAACGGGGGTGAGTATCGTCGCCTTAACTATCGGCTCGCAGGTCTCCTCCGCCTCGTCGCCCGTCGGGAAGTTCTGAGGGTTGTCGATATATTTGACCTCGCCGTTTTTCATCACTATCTTGTAGATAACGCCGGGGGCGGTAGTGATGAGGTCGAGGTTGAATTCTCGCTCGAGTCTGTCCTGAATTACCTCCATATGAAGAAGTCCGAGGAAGCCGCAACGGAAGCCGAAGCCGAGTGCTATCGAGCTTTCTGCCTCGAAAACGAGAGAGGCGTCGTTGAGACGGAGCTTTTCAAGGGCGTCACGAAGGTCGCCGTATTTTGCGCCGTCGGCGGGGTAGATACCGCTATAAACCATAGGAAGCGCCTTTTTATAGCCTGGGAAGGCTTCGCTCGTGGGGTTCTCGGCAAGCGTTACAGTGTCTCCGACGTCGGTGTCGGAAAGTGACTTGATGCTTGCGGTGATGTAGGCGACCTCGCCTGCACGAACCTCGTCTCTCGCTTCAAGTCCGAAGGGGCGAAGGTGTCCCACCTCCACGACCTCAAACTCGGCGCCCGTATTCATCATTCTTATCTTGTCTCCGACCTTGAGCTTACCCTCGAAAATTCTCACGTAGACGATAACGCCTCGGTATGAGTCGTAGACTGCGTCGAAGATGAGCGCCTTGAGGGGCTTGTCGATGTCACTTTTGGGGGCAGGGATATCCCTTATTACCGCCTTTAAAACGTCCTCGATGTTAAGTCCCGTCTTTGCCGAGATGCAGGGCGCATCCTCGGCAGGAATACCGATAACGTCCTCGATATCACGCTTTACTCTGTCGGGGTCGGCAGAGGGAAGGTCGATTTTATTGATAACGGGTACAATTTCAAGGTCGCTTTCAAGGGCGAGATAGGTGTTAGCAAGCGTCTGCGCCTCAATGCCTTGGGTTGCGTCAACGACGAGAAGCGCACCCTCGCAAGCCGAGAGCGAGCGTGAGACCTCGTAGTTGAAGTCAACGTGACCTGGGGTGTCGATGAGGTTTAGGTTATACACCTCGCCGTCCTCGGCGGTATATTCAAGCTTTACAGCTCTTGCCTTTATGGTGATGCCTCTTTCTCTCTCAAGGTCCATATTGTCAAGAAGCTGTTCCTCCATTTCCCTTCGGCTGACAGTACCCGTATGCTCGAGCAGTCTGTCGGCAAGGGTGCTCTTTCCGTGGTCAATGTGTGCAATTATAGAAAAGTTTCGTATATTTTCGGGTTTGTACATAGTTTTTTCCTTTATAAAATTTCTGCCACAGGTGACCCTGTGGCAGATTTCTTACTCTCGTCAAGTCTTATTCGGGCTTGGGAGCGTCAACAGGGCATACGCCTGCGCATGTACCGCAATCGATGCACTGGTCTGCGTCAATAACAGCCTTTCCGTCGCCTTCAACGATACACTCTACGGGGCATTCGCCGATGCAAGCGCCGCAATCGATGCAATCATCAGTAATTTTGTAAGCCATTGTCTTAACCTCCATTCATATTTTTACGTCGCTATTGTAACATAAAAAAAGATAAATATAAATAGATTTTCAAAAAAATTTTTGTATTTTTTGAAAATTTATTCCGAAATTTCTTCTTCCTCCTTGATTTCGGCAGTTTTTTTACTGATGAGAACCTTTACGTCCTCTCTTATAAACTGCGTGGGGGAAGCGTCTCGATTATTGTCGAGAGATACCTTTACGAGCCCCGCAAGAGGGTTTGCGTCAACGACTACTCCCTTGCCCGACGGGGTCATTACCACTGCGCCGACTCGGGGCGTTTTCTTTATTTCTTCCTCGTAAACGTCGTTTTCGTACCTGAGGCAGCACATAAGTCTTCCGCAGGTGCCCGATATCTTCGCCGAGTTGAGAGAAAGTCCCTGCTCCTTTGCCATCTTTATCGA
>JAZQUE010000130.1:0-4686 GCA_045631145.1 Eubacteriales bacterium | reverse complement strand
AAAGCGTGAAGACCTCAACCACTCGGGTGCACACAAGCTCAATCACTGTATGGGTGAAGCACTTCTTGCAAAGTACATGGGCAAAAAGAAGGTAATTGCCGAAACAGGTGCCGGTCAGCACGGTGTTGCTCTTGCTACTGCAGCGGCATACTTCGGACTTGAATGTGATATTTACATGGGCACTGTTGACATCAAGAAGCAGGCTCCCAACGTTGCAAGAATGAAGATTCTCGGTGCGAACGTCGTCGAGGTAACTCACGGGCTTCAGACATTGAAGGAAGCGGTTGATGCGGCGTTCGATGCATATAGCAAAGAGTATAACGACGCTATCTATTGCATAGGCTCCGTTCTCGGCCCGCATCCCTTTCCGATGATGGTGCGAGACTTCCAGAGTGTTGTCGGAATAGAAGCAAGAGAGCAGTTTATTGATATGACGGGACATCTTCCCTCGGCTATCGTCGCTTGTGTCGGCGGCGGAAGCAATGCGGCAGGACTTTTCTCGGGCTTCTTAAACGACCCCGTTGATATTTACGGCATTGAGCCTCTTGGCAGAGGCGAAAAGCTCGGCGACCACGCCGCAAGCCTAAAGTATGGCACAGAGGGTATTATGCACGGCTTCAACTCCATAATGCTCAAGGACGAAAACGGCGAGCCTGCTCCCGTATACTCGGTTGCAAGCGGTCTCGACTATCCTTCGTCAGGTCCTGAGCACGCCTTCCTTCAGGAGATAGGACGTGTTAATTACGACGTTATCAACGACGAGGAAACCATCGACGCTTTCTACCAGCTTTCTCGTCTCGAGGGTATTATCCCCGCTATCGAATCTTCTCACGCCGTAGCCTTCGCTATGAAGCTCGCAAAAACAATGGAGCACGGCTCCGTCCTTATCAACCTCTCGGGCAGAGGAGACAAAGATATGGATTATATTATTGAGCACTACGGCATAAGATAATTTCTTTGAAATTTCGTGTAATACTTCGTTAACTGCGAATA
Source organism: Eubacteriales bacterium (assembly GCA_045631145.1). Classification (GTDB taxonomy): domain Bacteria; phylum Bacillota; class Clostridia; order Oscillospirales; family SIG627; genus RGIG6353. The sequence continues at coordinate 3,693 of JAZQUE010000130.1, read as the reverse complement.
ACCCCGTCGTTGCCTTACGTAAGTAAGGCTTCCTCGGGGTTTTCTTGTTGCCTCGTCTTACATCGAAATTTCTTCGAAATTACATTTCTTTGTCTTTTTTCGTTCTGCTTCGCTACTTACTCGACTCGGCATCGTCACTTTACGCTTGTAAAGTTTCCTCGCCTCGCTCGTGTGCACTCGCATAACAAAAAAATACTTCGAAATTACATTTCTTTGTCTTTTTCCGTTCTGCTTCGCTACCATTGATGTATCAAGATAATTAATATTTAAAATCAAAAAGGTATGTGCTGATGCACATACCTTTTTAAGTATAAAAGTTTTTGAAGGTTAAGGAAACTTTTTTCAAAAAGTTTCCTTAAAAGATAATAAAATATAATTTACTTTACAAGCTTTTCGAGAGTAGCGAGCTTGGTGCAAACGCAGAAGATGTCGATAGCCTCTTTGAGCTCGTCAACGGTGGGATAAGTGGGTGCGAGACGGATATTTCTGTCTCTCGGGTCTATACCGTAAGGGTAGGTAGCGCCTGCGGGAGTGAGCTTAACGCCCGCCTCTGCGCAGAGCTCTGCGGCACGCTTTGCACAGCCGTCGAGGAGATTTACACTGATGAAGTAGCCACCCTTGGGGTTCGTCCATTCAATGATATTGTTTTCGGAGAATTCTTCACGGAACTTGTTGAGAATTGCTTCGAACTTCGGTCTGATTATCTTGGCGTGCTTTTTCATATGCTTCTTGACACCCTCTGCGTCGCGGAGAAGCATAACGTGAGAAAGCTGATTTATCTTATCGTAGCCGATAGTCTGCGTCGAAAGCTGATCCTTCATACGAGCGATGTTTTCCTTGCTCGAAACGATAATGGCAACGCCTGCACCCGGGAAGGTAACCTTCGAGGTGGAAGCGAAAATGTAGGGCATATTGTCGTTGCCTGTCTTCTTACACTCCTCAAGAAGATTCAAGAGCTCCTCACCCTCGTCGTAAAGGTCGTGAATGAAGTAAGCGTCATCCCAGAAAATTCTGAAATCGTGAGCCTTGGGCTTCAAGGCGGCAAATCTCTTTACAGTCTCGTCGGAATATGTGATTCCCTCGGGGTTCGAGTACTTCGGTACACACCAGATACCCTTGATGGTCTCGTCCTCACTGACAAGCTTTTCAATGGTATCCATATCGGGACCCATAGGGGTCATATCAATAGTTATCATCTCAATGCCGAGCTTCTCGCAGATTTTGAAATGTCTGTCGTAGCCGGGGGCAGGACAAAGGAACTTGATTTTGTCAAGCTTGCACCAAGGAGTGCTTCCTTTCTCCGTACCGAAAATGTAAGCTCTCATAATCGTGTCGTACATAAGGCTGAGCGAACTGTTACCACATACGATAAGCTCGCTTACCTTTACGTCGAGAAGCTCCGAGAAAAGAGCCTTCGCCTCGGGAATACCGTCAACGACACCGTAGTTGCGGGCGTCAATGGTGGGAAGAATACAGTTCTTTCCCGAAAGAATAGAGAGCATTCTGTCGGAAATGTCAAGCTGCTCTGCCGATGGCTTACCTCTCGACATATCGAGCTTGAGCTTCTTTTTCTTAATCTTTTCGTATTGAATTTTTACCTTTTCAAGCTCCGTTGAGAGCTGTTCTTTCGTAAGGTCTGAATATTTCATAGCTTCCACCTCTGTTATTCTTGGTGTAGTACACCGTCTATCTTTATTATCATATGCGCAAGTATTTCAATTCCGTGAAGGAAGCCCTCGACGTCAAGCGCCTCGTCGGGCTGATGAACGTCTCCGTGACCCTCGGGCATCGGAAGGGGAGGGGATATTTTCGTGTGAGTTCCAATGCTCACCGCATTCGGCAGAAGTCTCGCGTAGGTTCCGCCAAAGCTGAGATACGGTTTTCCGTCGCCGTCTCCCGTTATATCTCGCCAAGCCCTCATTACCGCCTCTATCGTGGGCGCATCCTCGGGGATAACGTAGCCCTCAAGCCTTTGCTTCTCTGAGTAGTCCGCACCGATTTGGTCAAAGTATTTTTTGTATTTTTCTATGAGCCCGTCAGCGTCAATTTCCTCACCGTATCGGCAGTCGAAGGAAAGCGAAAGCCGTCCGTCCTGAACCTTGGCAATGCCGTTGACCGTCGTCGTCTTTCCAAACTCTCGGTCACTTGACGAAAGCCCTACACCTTCAAAATAAGGGTCGGAAAGAAGGGGGAGAGCCTTATTTAAAATATCCTTGTCGTTATTTGAAATGGAGGTTCTTTTAAGAACTCCGATAGCCACCGTAAGAGCATTTACCGAGCCCTCGGGATGCGCCGCATGACTTGATTTCCCCTTGGCAGTAAGGGTTATCTCACCGCCCGCAGAGGACACCGAGCAGTCCTTTTCTTTTTTTATCTCGGCGACTATCTCGTCGTAAAGACCGTCTCTGTCACGAAGTGTGATGTCAACCTTCCCGAGAACTATATTGAAGGCAGAACCGCCCGTTATCGAGATTATATCGTCAAAGGGAGTTCGGAAATCAAGGAAGAAATTAAGTATTCCTTTTTCTCCTCGGCATACGGGATATTCGTTGTCGGGTATTATCGAGAAATCTGGAAGCTCCTCTTTTCCTCTGTATATCTCAAGGTCGGACATACCGCATTCCTCGTCCGAGCCCGAATAGAGAAGGACTCTGCTTTTTGGTTTAAGACCGACTGCTTCGAGTGCGCGAAGTGCCCATATCGCACCGACTACTCCCGACTTGTTGTCGTGAGCGCCACGCCCGATAAGAAAGCCGTCTTTTAAGATAGGGGAGAAGGGCTTTGTGTAGACCCAGTCTGCCTCTACCGCAGGTACGACGTCGGCGTGAGAGAAAATACCGATGAGGTTTTCGTCGCCCTCGCTTTCGCCGATCAGGTAATTTTTGTTTTCCTCAATTTTAGTCTTGAGTCCGTCAGACTTGTAGATTTCCTCGATTTTCAAAAGCGCACCGAGACACTCCTCACCAAAGGGCGCCGAAGGGTCTCCCGCCGTTCTGACCGACGGAATTTCGACGAGTGAGGAAAGCATATTTATAATGTCTTTTTCGTGTTCCTTTATATAAGATTTTATGCGCTCTTTCATAGATGCTCCTGAAACTTTAACTTAAATTTAATAATACCATAAAAGGTAAAAAAAGTCAACATTTGACAGATATATTTTCTCCCGAATATTATTATCTATTCTTTTGAATAAAAGACCGACACTTTGAAAAAAATAACTGTGAACAGAAAGAAAGGAGAAAAAATATGACCGTTAAAAGAGGAGATATATTCTACGCCGATTTAAGCCCCGTAGTAGGCTCTGAGCAAGGCGGTATCCGCCCTGTCGTTATAGTTCAGAACGATATCGGAAATAAACATAGCCCCACCGTAATTGCCGCCGCAATAACCAGCCGTACCGAAAAGACCAAGCTTCCCACACATATCGAGGTAACTGCCGACCGCTTCGGACTCCAAAAAGACTCCGTCATCCTCCTCGAGCAAGTACGTACCATCGACAAAAAGCGTTTAAAAGAGAAAATGGGTCATCTCGAGGATGACACGATGGAAAGGGTTAATTCTGCGATATCTTTGAGCCTCGGACTCGGTTGATTTCTTCGTCTTTTTCCGTTCTGCTTCGCTACTTACTCGACTCGGCATCGTCACTTTACGCTATGTAAAGTTTCCTTGCCTCGCTCGTGTGCACTCGCTGAA
>JAZQUE010000129.1:0-7335 GCA_045631145.1 Eubacteriales bacterium | reverse complement strand
GGCTTATACCGAGAGCGCTCGATATGACCATCGACCGTGCACTTGAAGCCCCCGACCTTATGGAAAAGTATAACACTATGCCCGATATAAAGAGGCTTATCGATATTGCGAAAACTCTTGAGGGTATGCCGAGGCACGCCTCTGTTCACGCGGCGGCAGTCGTTATTACCGATAACCCCGTCAGCGAATACGTCCCGCTTTGTATGAGCGGCGACGCCGTAATTACGCAGTATTCGATGAACACTATCGCAGACCTCGGGCTTTTAAAAATCGACTTTCTCGGACTGAGGTTTCTTACCGTCATTGATACGGCGGCGAGAATGGTAAAGGAGAAGAACCCGTCCTTTAACTTAAGCGATATAAACTACGAGGACAAAAAGGTCTTTGAATATATTTCGACGGGCGCAACAGTCGGTATGTTTCAGATAGAGTCGGAGGGAATGAAGAACGTAATTATGCGGCTTGCCCCTCGCTCGATTGAGGATATAACGGCGGCAATAGCTCTCTACCGACCGGGTCCTATGGACGCTATTCCGAGATATATCAAAAACAGTAAAAACCGTGCCGACATAGTTTACGATACCCCCGAGCTCAAGAGTATTCTCTCACTAACCTACGGATGTATCGTCTATCAGGAGCAGGTAATGCAGATTTTCCGCACCCTTGGCGGATACACCTACGGACACGCCGATATCGTCAGACGCGCGATGGCGAAGAAGAAAAAGGACGTTATGGAAAGTGAGCGAGAGGGCTTCGTTGGGGGATGTCACGAGCGTGGAATAGAGAAGAAGACCGCCGAGAAGATTTTCGACGATATGGCGGAATTTGCGAAGTACGCCTTCAATAAATCTCACGCCTGCGCATATAGCTATCTGACCTATCAGACGGCGTATCTCAAGTTCTATTATCCCGCCGAGTATATGGCGTCGCTCATCACCTCCACCCTCGACGACGAGGACAAGGTGAACTTCTACGTCGCAGAATGTAAGACACTCGGCATAATGGTTCTTCCACCCGATATAAACGAGAGTGTCTCGGGCTTCGACGTGCGGGACGGCGCTATCCGTTTCGGACTCCTTGCCGTCAAAAACGTCGGTGTTAACTTCGTTTCGGCACTTCTCGCCGAGCGAGAGAAGGGAAGATTTGAAAGCTATGAGGACTTCCTCACGAGAATGTCGGGACACCTTAACCGAAAGATGATAGAAAGCCTAGTCTATGCGGGAGCGCTCGACGAATTTCCGCACACGAGAACCGAGAAGGTAATGGTGCTCGACGGCGCAATAGCCACCCTCACCGATATGAACCGCCGTAACGTCACGGGGCAGATGGACCTCTTTTCGGAGTCGGGGGAGGGCGAAACCTTTCTCGCTCTGAATTATCCCGACGTCGCGCCCGACACCATAATAGATATGCTTAATATGGAAAAGAGCGTAACGGGAGTATATCTCTCGGGACACCCCCTCGACGGCTTCGAGAGGGAAAGAAAAAGATGCGCTACGATTTCTGATATAAAGCGCTCGCTTGAAGCCCTCGACGGCGACTTCAGAGAGGGAATGATAGTTGACGTTATAGGAATTTCGGGTGAAAAGAAGGTAAAGGACACGAGGCGTGGCGACCTTATGGCGTTCTTCCCGCTCTTTGACGTGGCGTCCTCTGCTGAGGTCGTCGTATTCCCGAAGGTCTTTGAGGAAGTGAGCTCGGTTATCGAGAAGGACTCGGTGCTCATAGTAAGAGCCGAGATATCCTTAAAGGACGACGAGCTGAAGCTTCTTCTGAAGAGCGCCGTCCCTGCAACTCCCGACAGTAAGTTCAGAGACCACCTCAAGGTCTACGTAAGACTGAAAACGAGGGACGAAAAGCGCCTTCGCGAGATAGGGGAGCTTGTAAAGATATATCGGGGAAGGTCTCCCGTCGTGATATTCGTTGAGGACGAGAAGAAGACCTTCAGGCTTACGGGACTTGACTCGGATGCTTCCGATACCCTTGTCACACATCTTAAAACGCTTCTCGGAAACGAAAACGTCGTTTTGAAATAAACGGAGGAAACAATGAAAAAAACGAAAAGAAACACAGGAAATATAGTTCGAGGCATCGCAAATACCCTCCTTACCGTTTTCCTTATCCTTATGATATCGGGAACGATAATGGGGCTTGCGCTCGCGATGTACGTCAAGAGCTACATCAGCACAGATTACGACATTGAAAACTTAAAGCTCGACCTTGACCAGACCACCTCTATTTACTATATGAATTACACCGACGATGAAAGAACCGTCGGAAGCTGGGTAGAGTGGGAGGAGGAGCGTATTCACGGGAGTGAAAACAGACTCTGGGTGTCCTATTCGGACATTCCCGAAAACCTCATAAACGCCTTCGTTGCTATCGAGGACCAGCGCTTCTGGGACCATAAGGGAGTAGACTGGAAGAGAACTGCGGGCGCAGTGCTCACCGTCTTCAGGACGGGCTCCTTCGGCTACGGCGGTTCTACCATAACCCAACAGCTCATAAAGAACGTATCGGGGGACAAGGACGTAAAGATTCAGAGAAAGATAGAGGAGATTTTCAGAGCTCTCTCTCTTGAGGAGAAGAAGAGTAAGGAGGACATTCTCGAAATGTACCTCAATACCATCTATCTCTCGCAGGGCTGCAGCGGAGTGCAGTCGGCGGCGAATTTCTATTTTCATAAGGACGTATCCGAGCTGACGCTTGCGGAGTGCGCATCCCTCGCCTCTATCACCAACCTTCCTACCTACTACGACCCCATTCAGAACCCCGAGAATAACAAATACCGTCAGGAAGTAATTCTTGAGGAAATGAGAAAGCAGAAGTATATAAGTCAAAAGGAATACGACCAGGCGGTAGCCGAGGAGCTCGTATTCTTTGACGCCGACCATCAGGAGGAGGAAAGCGACGAGGACACGACGGTGCACTCGTGGTTCGTCGAAACGCTCGTTGCCGACGTTATCTCCGATTTGATGGAGGAAAAGGGACTCGACGAGAATACCGCTACCCAGCTCGTCTATTCGGGCGGACTTAAAATATATTCCACCGTTGACCGAGATGTACAGAGCGCAATGGAGGAGGTCTTTGCCGACGACGCAAGCTTCCCGAAGCTCGAGGGCGTTCAGCCCGAGGCGGCTATGGTGGTAATAAACCCCTATAACAGTAACGTCCTCGGCATCATCGGTGCAAGAGGCGAAAAGACCACCAACGGCAACTGGAACAATGCAACGATGTCACGCCGTCAGCCCGGCTCTTCCTTCAAGCCGATTGCCGTCTACGCTCAGGCGATAGAGGCAGGACTTGCAGGCTATTCCACCATCGTTGACGACTACCCCGTAAACGTCAACCCCGCAACGGGCAAGGTTTGGCCTTCCAACTCACCTAATCAGTACAGAGGCTATACCAGCGTCTGCGACGCTATAATTCGCTCGGTAAATACCGTTGCGGTAAGGCTTCTTGATGAAATCGGCGTAGAAAACTCCTTCTATTTCCTTCGTGAAAAATTCAGAATTTCCACCCTCGTCGAAAAGCTCGGTACTTCGAGCGATATGGGACTTTCGATGGCGCTCGGAGGACTTACTCACGGCGTCACCGTAAGAGACATAACTACCGCCTACGCAACCTTTGCAAACTCGGGCATCTATACGAATTCAAGAACCTATATCAAGGTCTGCGACGCCGAGGGAAATATCATTCTCTCGAACGAAGAGGAAAGCGATATTATACTTTCGACGGGCACGGCACAGCTTATGACCAAGATGCTTGAGGAGGTCGCAAGCCCCTCGGGCTACGGTACGGCAAGAAGACTTACCGTCACGAAGAACGTTCAGGTGGCGGCAAAGACGGGTACTACCAACGATAACAAGGATATCTACTTCGTTGGCTATACTCCCTACTTTGCGGCAGGCGTATGGTTCGGCTACGAGCAGCCGAGATATCTCCCGAACCTTCAGCCCTCGCCCTCGCTCACCCTCTTTGACCTCGTTATGAATAAGATACACGAGGACTACGTCGAGGCAGATAAGAACGGCATCTCGGATATCCGCACCTTCGATTATTCCGAGCTCGTGCCCTATACCTACTGTCGTGATTCGGGACTGCTTGTGGGCGAGTATTGCTCTCTCGACCCGAGAGGCGGAAGAACCGCCACGGGATATGCAACGAGAGATAATATCCCCACCAGAACCTGTACCACCCACGTTCCTGTTCAGTGGTGTACCGAAACGAGTGCGGTGGCAGGTAAAAACTGTCCCAAGGAAAGTGTCGTTACTATCGCTCTCATAAGGAATGAAAACCGCCGTCTCGAGCGTGATACCGCCGTTGCCGACGCACAGTACACCTATATGGACGTACCCGCGGGCTACGTTTATCCCACCGAAACGAACGTCCCCTTCTTTATTAATCTCTATATCAACGGCACCTACCCCGGCTACACCTCGGGAGTAACGAGACCCATAAACAGCTGGTGCGTCGAGCACAATAACGATAACAACGCCTCGTGGGCTACTCTCTGCGAGAACTACCGCCTTGAGCATCCCGAGGAATTCGAGGAAGAAGATGAAGATAGCGACGAGGAATAGTATCCGTATTCTTGCGGGAACGGCACTGCTCTATATTGCGCTGAACTTTATTAGTAACGTATATATACAGTATGCCGTTTTCGTATTACTCATCGTTCTTATGGATATCGACGTGGTAGGGGAGCTGAAAAAGAAGCTCCCCTTCGGAAAGGCGCTTCTTTCGGCGGCGGTGTTCGTCACCGTATCGCTTATTCTCGCTCGTGTCTTTTCAGCAAATAATCAGCCTGCCGATATGACGCTGATGAAGGCGGTGACGGCTATAATCTTCGCCCCGATATGCGAGGAGCTGTTTTTCAGAAAGGCGATGAACGTGGGAGTTCCCGATATCGTCGGCGCAGTTTTCTCCTCCGCCGTATTCGGTATCTTTCACGGAGTAGATATGTTCATTCCCGCAAGCCTTGCAGGACTTACGCTCTTTTTTATCTTCAGGCTTACGGGCAGTCTCAAGGCTTCTATTTTCGCCCATTCGCTCAACAATACCGTAGCGGTGATGCTTCACCCCGACACGATAGAATATTTCTCCAGATTGGTAGAACAGATTTGAGGTAAAGATGGACAAAAGCTATTTTATGAAGAAGGCGCTCCACTACGCTCGCCTCGCCGCACGAAAGGGAGAGACCCCCGTCGGAGCGGTAGTTGTGAGAGGGGGAGAGATAGTTTCCTTCGGCTACAATAAAAGGGAAATGAAGAAAAACGCCCTCTGTCACGCCGAAATTATGGCGATAGACAAGGCGTGCCGTAAGCTTGGAGGATGGCGGCTCTTCGAGTGTGATATCTACGTCACCCTTGAGCCCTGCCCGATGTGCGCAGGAGCAATAATAAACTCAAGGATAAAGAACGTCTATTTCGGAGCGTATGATACTAAAGCGGGTTGCTTTGGAAGTGTAGCCGATTTTAACACCCTTCCCTTTAATCACCACCCCGCAGTCGAGGGCGGTATAATGGAGGAGGAGTGCAAAAAAATACTGTCCGATTTTTTTCGAGAGCTAAGGCGCAGAAAATAAATTTAAAAAAATTTCTAAAAAAATCTTTACATAATATATCTTTTGGTATAAAATATATATGTTATTCTATTAGCCGATGTAAATTCGGCATAACAAGGAGTGTTTAAAAACTATGAGCCGTATGATAGGCACAGTCTCCCGAGGCGTCCGCGCCCCCATTATAAGAAACGGAGACGACATCGTTAAGATTGTAACCGAGTCTGTACTTGAAGCGTCGAAGGACGCAGGCTTTGAAATTAACGACAGAGATATTATAGCAATGACCGAGGCTATCGTTGCCCGTGCGCAGGGAAACTATGCTTCTGTTGACAATATTGCAAAGGACGTCAAGGCAAAGCTCGGCGGAGAGGACGTTGGAGTAATTCTTCCCATTCTCAGCCGTAACCGCTTTGCTATTTGCCTCCGAGGTATTGCAAAGGGTGCAAAGAAGGTAGTCCTTCAGCTTTCTTACCCTTCCGACGAGGTCGGAAATCACCTCGTTTCGCTTGACGCTCTCGACGAAAAGGGCGTTGACCCCTACCGTGACGTGCTTTCTCTTGAACGCTACCGTGAGCTTTTCGGCTACGAGAAGCATACCTTTACGGGCGTTGATTACGTTGAGTATTACGAAACGCTTATCAAGGAGTGCGGAGCCGAGGCGGAGATAATCTTTGCAAACGACCCCAGAGCCGTTCTCGACTATACGAAGAACGTCATCACCTGCGACATTCACACCAGAGCGAGAAGCAAGAGACTTCTTCGTGCCGCAGGTGCCGAAAAGGTATTCGGACTTGACGAGATTATGAATGAGAGCATCGACGGAAGCGGATACAATAAGGAATACGGACTTCTCGGCTCGAATAAGGCAACCGAGGAGCAGGTCAAGCTCTTCCCCCGCGACTGTCAGCCCGTGGTTGATGCTATCCAGAAGAACATATACGACGCAACAGGTAAGACCGTCGAGGTTATGGTCTACGGCGACGGCGCCTTTAAGGATCCCGTCGGGAAGATATGGGAGCTTGCCGACCCCGTTGTTTCTCCCGCATACACCAAAGGACTTGAGGGAACACCCAACGAGCTCAAGCTCAAGTACCTTGCCGACAACGAGTTTGCAGAACTTTCGGGCGATGAGCTCAAAGAGGCTATCAAGGGTAAGATTAAAGAAAAGGACGGAAACCTTTTCGGTAAAATGGCGAGTGAAGGAACAACACCCCGCCGTCTCACCGACCTTATCGGCTCTCTCTGCGACCTGACCTCAGGCTCGGGCGACAAGGGCACACCCATCGTTTATATACAGGGTTACTTCGATAATTATACTACTGAATAGAGCTTTCGAGGGGAAACTTTTTGAAAAAAGTTTCCCCTCATGCTCCTCTTCAAAAACTTTTATACCAAAAAAACACAATGCATCGCATTGTGTTTTTTACTTTTGCATTATAAGAAAATACTTCGAGATTTATTCTTGACACTTTTTATACCTTATGGTATAATGATTACAGAAAAAAAGGCTACCGATAGACGGTCAGCCCAAAATAATTAGTTAATAAGAATTAACCGCATCTTTTTGGACGAAGGGCGGTTATTTCTTTATGCTTGATATGTAACCGATAATAAGTATCATAAGAATTATGATAAATGTTTCTTGTTCCATAGCATCACCCCCTTATATTTCAAGGGGGCATATACCCCTTGAAACATCAAAGGGTTAACCGCCTACCGTATAGGCATACCTTATTCCGTGCATAGTATAACATATATCGACAATATCT
>JAZQUE010000128.1:0-5960 GCA_045631145.1 Eubacteriales bacterium | reverse complement strand
AAGTTCCTTCGTTTAAGACACCGAATGTTCCCCTACCTCTATGCGATGAACTACCGTCAGCACCTTGAGCTTGAGCCGATAGTTCAGCCTCTTTACTACCGTTATAAGAACGATTACGCCTACGCGCTGAAGGACGGCGTTACCCGTAACTCTTACTTCTTTGGAAGCGAGCTTCTCGTCTATCCGATAACCTCTCCCGCCGACAAGGCGAGCAGGCTCGGAAGCGTCAGAGGATGGCTTCCCGACGGAATCTGGACAGATTTCTTCAGAGGAAGCGTATATCAAGGCGGAAGGGTAATGAACTTCCATCGCAGACTTGACGAAATGCCCGTCTTTGCAAAGGCGGGTGCGATAGTACCGATGAATATACTCGGCAAGGGTGACAATAAGCTCGGAGCAAGAGACAATATGGAGATTTTCATATTCCCCGGTGCCGACAACCGCTTCACAGTCTACGAGGACGACGGCGACAGCTACGAATATAAGAAGGGTAAGCTTGCCACCGTAGATATGAGCCTTTCCTATACCGATAAAAAAGCGGTATTTGAGATAGATAAGACGAGGGGAGAGGGAACTCCCGAGCGCTCGTATGCCCTTTCCTTCAGAGGCTTCTCGGACAAGGCGAGAGTTACGGCGTATATCGGAGAAGAAAAGCTTCGCGTCACGAGAAGCTACGACGAAGAGACGAGCACTCTTACCGTAAGGCTTCCGAAGAGAGCGACCGATAAGAATATAAGAGTTGAGCTTCGTGCGGGAAATCTTCTTTCGGAAGGAAAGAATAAGGCAGAGAGAATTTTCGATATACTTCTCCGTTCACACCTTGATCACAAGGAGAAGGAGGATATATGGGAGGCTTACGAAAATACCGAGGATATGACGGTGTTCTCGAAGTACCTCATTGACCGAACGACCTCGAAGTCTCTTGCAGAGGCAATACTTGAAATACTCACCGAGATATAAACAAAAGGGAAATTTCGCTTTGCGATATTTCCCTTTTTTATTGACAAATATGTCAAAAAAATGTATAATTTCCTTGTTAAAAAGAAGGAGATTACAATGAATAATATATTTTCGTCTCTCGGAATTTCCGATGAGGTTTATTCCTTCGGAGAGGATATTATAAAAGGGCTCAAGCCGAGATTTGAAGCTATTGATGAAATTGCGGAATATAATCAGGCAAAGGTCATTCTCGCTATGCAGAAGAACAGAGTTTCCGCCACCTGCTTTGCAGGCTCGACGGGCTACGGCTACGACGACGTGGGAAGGGATACTCTCGAGAGGGTGTACGCCGACGTCTTTCATACCGAGGCGGCGCTCGTGCGGCCTCAGATTACCTGCGGAACTCACGCCCTCGCCACCGCCTTGTCGGCGAATTTACTTCCGGGTGACGAGCTTCTCTCGCCCGTAGGACGCCCCTACGATACTCTTGAGGAGGTAATAGGACTTCGTCCGTCGAAGTGCTCGCTCAAGGAATACGGCGTCAGCTATAGAGAGGTCGAGCTCCTCGAGGGCGGTAAATTCGACTTTGAGGGAATAAGAAAGGCTATAAACGAGAAAACGAAGCTCGTTACCATTCAGCGCTCGAAGGGCTATAAGACACGCCCCACGCTTTCGGTAACTGCAATAGGAGAGCTTATCGCATTTGTTAAGAGTATAAAGCCCGACGTTATCTGCATGGTCGATAACTGCTACGGAGAGTTTGTCGAGAGGATAGAACCATCCGACGTCGGAGCGGATATGACCGTCGGTTCGCTTATCAAGAACCCAGGCGGAGGACTTGCCGAGACGGGCGGTTATATCGTCGGAACGAAGGAGTGCGTCGAGAGATGCGCTTACCGACTTTCTGCTCCCGGTCTCGGTCAGGAGGTCGGAGCGAATTTTGGAATAATGAGGGAGCTTTACGAGGGACTTTTCCTTTCTCCCACCGTCGTTGCCTCGGCTCTCAAGGGTGCAATCTTTGCGGCAAATATATACGAAAAGCTCGGCTTCAAGGTAGTTCCGAATTCTACCGAAAGCCGTCACGATATTATTCAGGCAGTCGAGCTCGGCTCGCCCGAGAGAATGGAAGCCTTCTGTGCAGGAATTCAGGGAGCTGCCCCCGTTGACAGCTTTGCTACCCCCGTGCCCTCCCCAATGCCGGGATACGACAGCGACGTCATTATGGCGGCGGGTGCTTTCGTTCAAGGCTCGTCTATCGAGCTTTCCGCCGACGGCCCGATGCGTGAGCCCTATGCAGTCTATTTTCAGGGCGGACTCACCTTCGCTCACGCGAAGCTCGGAATTCTCATGTCCCTTCAAAAACTCGTCGAGAGAAATCTCGCTGAAATATAAATTAAATTTTTTAAAAACAACAGGAGGAAAAAGCCATGTGGGTAATTTCACTTATCGCCATGCTTTTCTGGAGCGGTTCAGACCTTTTCAGTAAAGCAGGCTCTCGTCAGACCGACAAGTATTCGCACTATAAAGTGGGTATCGCCGTTGGTCTCATTATGGGCATTCACGCTGTCTATTCAATTACTATCGGAGGCGTACCATTCGCTTTTTCCGATATTATAACTTATCTGCCCGCCTCGTTCTTTTATATTCTTTCGATGATGCTCGGCTATATCGCCCTTCGCTACATCGAGCTTTCAATCTCGTCTCCCATCTGTAACACCTCGGGCGCTCTCGCTCTCATTATGAGCATTTGCTACTTCGGCGTGAAGTGGGTTGACGACGACAGCGATGCCATCTTTCTCAACGCTCCCATCATCTTCGGCGTTGTGATGATAGTTCTCGGCGTTCTTTCTCTCGGTATCGTCGATTACCGTGAAAACGACGAGGCGAGAGCGCTTCGTCAGTCGGCGTCGGGCAAGAAGTACACAAAGAGTCTTATTGCAATTCTTCTTCCCATTCTCTACTGTCTCATCGACGCCGTAGGCTCGTTCGTCGATACCCTTATTGCAGACGATTACATAGGTAAGCTTGCGGAGAAGCGCCCCGAGCTCACCGAGACCGAGGTAGACCTTCTCGGAGGCGATATTCTCAATACCGCATACGAATTCACCTGGTTCTTTATGGCGGTAATCTTTGCAATCTATATCTTCGTAATCAAGCGTGAAAAGGTAGACAAGAAGTACGACGGCACCAAGCTCCTCGGCGGTCTCTGCGAGACGCTCGGTCAGGTCTTCTATATGATGGTCGTCGTTTCGGACTATAAGATAGGCTTCGTCATCATTTCGTCCTATTGCGCGGCATCGGTGCTCTGGTCGAGAATTTTCCTCAAGGAAAAGCTCTCCCTCAAGCACTACCTCTCAATCGCCACCGCCTTCGTGGGAATCTTCATCCTCGGAATTTACGACGTGTAAAGAGAGTTATGAGTTAACAGCTTCGGCGTATAAAAAAGAACTAAACGGAAACGTTTAGTTCTTTTTTTGTGACTACTTTTTGATATATCTTTGATTTTTGCTTTGAGGCTTGTCGGGGATGGTCATATTTATCAGTCCGAGCTTTATTGCAGGGTGAATATAGTTTTTTCTTGCAGTTTCTTTAGATTTCAAATTGAGCTTTAACATAATATCCTTCAAAGTATAAGGTGTGTCATATTCCATTACCGAAAGAAGCCTTTTTACGTATTCGGATACGTTCTCGTCGCCAAAAGGTAATTGCTTTATGACGTCGTCGAGAATGCCGTTTATCTTTTCTAACATAAATTCAATGAAGACGTTTGAGTTGCCGTTTATGTGAGATAAAGCTATCACGTCATAGTATTCGCTTTGAAATTTTTCGATTTGACTTTCAATCGGAATAAACTCAAAAAGCGGGTTCCAGCTCATAAGAAAAGCCGTATGCCACAGTCTCGCCATTCTTCCGTTTCCGTCTGAAAAAGGGTGTATAAAAACAAATTCATAGTGAAAAACACTTGCCAGAATAAGAGGATGAAGCTCACCTTTTTCTTTTTTTAGCCAGTTAAAGAGATTGTTTGTAAGCTCGGGTACCATTTTTGCGGGGGGCGCCATAAAAATACAACGGTCTCCCTGAAAAACACTCTCCTCTCCGGTGCGGAATTCTCCTGCATCATCAACGAGAAACCTCGTCATAATTTTATGGTAAGCCAAAAGGTCTTTTATTTCAAAAGGGTCGATTTTTGAGAGGCTTTCGTATGCTATATAAGCGTTTTTCACCTCTTGTATTTCCTTTTGTTCTCCAAGAACCGTTTTTCCTTCTATAACGTCGCGCACCTGACCGAGAGAAAGCGAATTTGCTTCTATTTTTAAAGAAGCGTGAATTGATTTTATTTTATTGTTTTTTCTTAAATGCGGTTTGCTCTCAAGGTGGCTTATCACCTTGATTTTTCCTGTTTTTTCGGATATTTCCGAAACAAGCTCAAGCATTTTATTTGTAATGCTGAAGGGCGGGGTGTATCCTGCCATAAACTCACCTCATCATAAGTATTATCTTGCGTGTTATCATAAGCATTAAAAAAGTGTTCGCTTTAGCTCACCTGCTGTAGAGCAGGTGAGCAGCGATATAAATCTCTTGCGAGATTTGGATATACGCTATTGCGTGCGATATATCTGCGATGCGAAATGCCCTTCGGGCGTGAGATATGCCATATGCGAGAGATTTATATCATATCGTAACCGAGTAACTCGAGGTTATATCGCATTTGAGAGCAAGCGAAAATATATCGCGTTTGCGAAAGCAAACATATCGCTAAACAAAAAGAATTTGTGTCCACATATACAGTTGCTTGTCAAGAAAAAAGGATAGAGAACGTAAAATTTCTCTATCCTTTTTTTCTTAATTACTTCACATAGTCGAATTCGAAGCCGTAGATTGAAACCGAGTCGCCGTCCTGAACGCCGAGCTCCTCGAGTTGTTCGAATACCTTTGCTTTTTTGAGCACCTTGTGGAAGTAGGCAAGAGACTCTCTGTCCTCGAAGTTGACGTTTGCGACGAGCCTTTCAAGCCACTCTGCCTCCACTACCCAGACACCGCCCTTCTTCAGTGTTGCGGTGACACTCTTGTCGTCGGATGCTTCGACTGCCTCCTCGACGAAGTCTGCCTCGAAGCGCTTCTGCGCGGGGAGGGTAGCAAGAAGCTTCACCGTCTCGTGAAGAAGCTCGTCCACTCCCGAGCGTGTTACTGCCGAGATGTAAACGAAGGGCATTTCGTGGCTCTTTGCGTATTCCTCGAGTCTTGCTTTCGTCTCCTCCTCGACGCCAACGTCGCATTTATTCAGAACGAGTATCTGCGGACGGCTTGCCATTTCGGGGTTGTAGCGCTCAAGCTCCTCGTTTATCTTTTCGATATCGTCTATCGGGTCTCTGCCCTCGGTGGAAGCGGCATCCACGACGTGAAGAAGAAGTCGGCAACGGTCAACGTGGCGTAAAAACTCGTGACCAAGACCTGCGCCGTCGCTTGCTCCCTCTATAAGTCCGGGGATATCCGCCATAACGAAGCTCGTAGTGTCTACCTTAACTACGCCGAGCATAGGGGAGAGGGTAGTGAAATGATAGTTCGCAATCTTGGGGCGCGCCGCCGACACCATAGAAAGAAGAGTCGATTTTCCGACGTTGGGGAAGCCTACGAGTCCGACGTCGGCGAGCATCTTGAGCTCAAGGACGAGCCTTCTCTCCTCGCCCGTCGTGCCACCCTTTGCAAATCTCGGAATCTGTCTCGTGGGGGTTGCGAAATGAGTGTTACCCCATCCGCCTCTGCCGCCCTTTGCGGCAATAAAACGGCCGTCCTCTCCCATATCGTACATAAGCCTTCCGCTTTCGGCATCTCTTATGAGAGTTCCCTGAGGCACCTTTATAATAAGGTCGCTCGCCGTCTTGCCGTGAAACTTCTCGCCCTTTCCGTCCTCGCCGTTTTCAGCCACGAACTTTCTTCTGTATCTGAAGGGCAAAAGGGTATTTTCTCCCTCGTCTACCTCAAAAACTATATTACCGCCGTGACCGCCGTCGCCACCGCTC
>JAZQUE010000127.1:0-10314 GCA_045631145.1 Eubacteriales bacterium | reverse complement strand
ACCAAAATTCCCGCATACTCGGGCGCAAAGGCGGCGGTCTCCAACTTCACCGAGTGGCTTGCAGTTCATTTCTCGAGAGTGGGCGTCAGGGTTAACGCTATCGCTCCCGGCTTCTTCGTAACCGACCAGAACAGAGCGCTTCTCTTTAACGAAAAGGGTGAGCCCACCGCAAGAACGGGTAAAATTCTTGCGGCTACTCCTATGGGACGCTTCGGCGAGGCAGAGGAGCTTGTCGGAACTCTCCTTTGGCTTGCCTCCGACGAGGCATCGGGCTTCGTTGACGGTACGGTTATCCCCGTAGACGGCGGCTTCAACGCTTATTCGGGAGTTTAAAATGACGCTTTTTTCAAAAGAAGTCTACGTCTCCCCAGAAATTGACGTAATTCTCTTTGAAGAAAAAGACATTGTCACGTCATCGGGAAAAGACGTAATCGAGCTTCCTCCCGTCCCAATCTGGAACTAAAAAATAAGGTTTCCAAGGCTTTACGCTTTGGAAACCTTTATTTTTTTATTAAGCTCTCTTTCAAGAGTGATAATATTTTCCTTTTTCTGCCCTATATACTGCGAAAGACGCTTTTCGGGAGCAGGGAAGGTGTCGGTGTCGTTTTCGCTGAAATACTCCCTCATTTCCTTCAGTCGCACTCTTGAGAGTATCATCTCGCCGAGAGCGTCCCGATACTCTCCCGCCACCACCTCGTCGGTGTGAAGCCCCTCCGACGACTGAAGCCCGATGCGAATTACCTTAACGCCGTTTTTCTCGAAAATTCGATAGACCTCTGCACCTCTTTCGATTGTCTCCTCGAGGGTTAGCGGAAGATAAAGCCCGTCTCTGTAATAGCTTTCAAGAAGCGTTCCCTTGAAGGTGACGGTAGGGTATATTCGGGCGCTCTCTGCGCCGTAGCGCACTATCTCCTCGGCAGTAAAGCGCTCGTCAGAAGCGGTCGCGCCGTACATTCCCGTCATCATCTGCCCCGTCAGAGAAAAGCCTCTCTCGACAACACACGACATCGCCCGTCGTGAAGCGTCGGCGGTGTGTCCCCGACGGTTGAGCTTTAGAACCTCGTCGTTCATCGACTGTATTCCAAGCTCTATATTTTTCACCGAATAAAAGCTTAAAATGTCGAGATTTTCGCCGTCGATATAGTCGGGACGGGTAGAAAGCCTGACCGACGAGACGAGCCCCCTATTGATATAGTCATTCGCCGTTTCAAGAAGGCTTATCATAAGAGGTCGCTCTATTCCCGTAAAGCTGCCGCCGAAAAAGGCAATCTGTATTTCACCGTCAAAGCCTTGAAGCGTCCGAAGGGCGTTTTCAATTTCCTCCCGAACCTTCTCCACCTCAAACTCCTCTTTTCCCGAAATGGTGCGCTGATTACAGAAAACGCAGTCGTTGGGGCATCCCTTGTGGGGAACGAATATCGGAATATTAGCGTGCTTTTTCATAAGATATATTTAAGACTGTGGCAGAAGTCGGAAAGAGGGAAGCCGACGACGTTCAAAAAGTCTCCCCTTATTTCACGGACAAGGTATGAACCGAGCCCTTGTATTCCATACGCTCCCGCCTTGTCATAGCATTCAGAAGTGCCTATATACCAATCAATTTCACTCTTTTTCAGAGGATAGAACTCCACCTCGGTGGAGACCACCTTCGAAAAGGACTTGCCCTTATAGAAAACGGCATATGCGGTGAGAACTCGGTGCGTTTTTCCCGAAAGGAGTGTGAGCATTCTCTCGGCATCCTCTCGGTCTTTGGGCTTTCCCATTATCTCGCCGTCGAAAACGACTACCGTATCAGCGGAAACGACCACCTCGTCGTGATATTTTTCCTTTGCTTCACTACCCTTTTCAACAGCAAGAAAGAGAACGGTGTCCTCGGGAGAAAGGGGAGTGTCCGACGGCTTTTCCTCGGCGGAGGGCACTACCTCCACCTCGAAGCCCATATTAGTGAGTATTTCTCGCCGTCTCGGCGAGCCCGATGCAAGTATTATCTTCATATAGTTATCCTTTTCTCGTAAATTCTGTGACCTTTATCTTTCCTCGTAAAACGTCCTCGACGGTCTTCACGCTGTCCTTTTCGTCGGTAATGAAAATCGCCCTGAAGGACACGCCCTCGGTTGCTCCCTTATCGGCGGTATAGGTGGGAACGCTGTTGAAAATCTGACATCTGTGGAAATATTCGGGGAAAACGGGGAATTTCACGCCCTTGCGGTCGATGAGAGTCTCCGACTTGACACACGACTTGAAATCACACCTCTCCCGACATCCGTCACGAAGGTTCATAATGCAGTTTTCGGTTATCATAAGAGGCGCTCTGCCCCACGCCGTCTCACCGACGGGGAGCGCCTTTCTTATATCTCTTTTTTGAGGGGAGGTAAGCTCTGCCGAAAGGAGTGCCCCCTCAAGTCCCATATCCTTTAAAACCTCGGCGGTATAGGAGTTATAGAGATTAAGTCTGAGCCCTCCGAGCACCTCGAAGCCGAGCTTCCTTGCTAAAGCGACGCTTCCGAGCGTCTCGGCATAAGCGTATTTCACTCCGAGCGAGAAAAGACGCTTTAATTCGTTTTCGGTGTCGGTCTTTTCGCTATCCTTTATAATTACGGGTAAAACAACTCCCACTCCCTCGTAGCTCGAAAGGGCGGGGAAGCTGAATAGCGGAAGATAGGCTCTCTCGGCGAGAGCGAGAATTTCCTCGCACTCCTTTTTCGTCACCCTTCTGTGAGGGTAGAAAATAACGTAGCTTGAAAGTGGAAGGGGTGTCGCTTCACTCGGCTTTGAAATGGGAAGTCGGGGGAGAGGCTCGCTTTTTTTCCGTAGTGCCGAAATAATCGACGCTACTGCCTCTCGCCTTGCCGAGTTTATGAGCGAGCGAGGGTAAATATAATCGCCGTCTGCCGAAAACTCGAAGTCATCAAGCTCAAAAGGGGTGTCTCCGAGCTTCGATATCTGCGAGAGAGTAAAATCTCGGTCGATAGGTCTCGTTTCGGCGAGGTCGGGCGGCGGAAGGGTCGCCGAAGCCGAGACACCGTCCTTTTCGAAGGTAAGCTCTCCGCCCTCTTTAGTTATCGAAAGACGGGCGGTGATTTTAATTTTAGGGGTCTCTCGTTTTACCGCCTCTATCCTTCTCGTTTCTATCTTGTCCTCCTCGCGCCTTACTCCGTACATTTTCGCACCGAGTGAGGAGGAATAATATCCGTCGGTAAAGCCGTTACGGCTGAATAGCCTTGCAAGGCTCTCCTTTTCTTCTTTTTCGGCGTTACGCCCCTCGTCGAGCAGCCTTCTGAAAACGCCGACCACTCCCGCAACGTATTCGGGACTTTTCATTCTTCCCTCTATTTTAAGGCTCGAAACGCCCATTTCGATGAGGTCTGAAACGTAGGACGAAAGAGTGAGGTCGGAAAGGCTTAAGGGATATTCCATACGGCTTCCCGAATAAGAATAGGGAAGTCGGCAGGGCTGTGCGCACTCCCCTCTGTTACCGCTTCGCCCCCCCACAAGAGAGGAAAAGAGGCAGGCACCGCTATGACTAACGCAGAGCGCTCCGTGAACGAAGGCCTCTATCTCGATAGGCGACTCGCGACATATATGGTGTAGGTTGTCTTTGTCGAGCTCTCGTGCTACCACCGCCCTTGATGCGCCAAGAGATGCGAGTGCCCTGACTCCGTCGAGAGAATGTGTGACGCACTGGGTGCTTGCGTGAATTAAGATATCGGGAAAAGCTCTTTTGAGCGCCGACATAAGACCGAGATCCTGCACGATAAAGGCTTCTGCTCCGAAGGAGCGAAGCTTTTCCACCTCGTCGAGAAGCCCGTCGAGCTCTCTGTCACCGACGAGAGTGTTGAGAGTAATATATATTTTTTTGCCGTAGAGGTCGGCAATTTCAAAGGCACGCTTCAGGTCGTCGTCGCTGAAGTTTTTAGCGTTGACTCTCGCATTATGCTTTGACGTGCCGAGATATACGGCATCTGCCCCCGCCGAAACGGCGGCAACAAAAGCATCAAACGAGCCTGCGGGAGCAAGAAGCTCGGGAAGTTTATCGTTAATCATAAAAGACCTCTTGAAATTTTCTTCATTTATTAGTATAATACAAAAAAGGAATAAAGTGAAGTATTTTTTTAAAAAACGGAGAATACTATGAGTGAAAAACTTCAAAAGCTTGAAAAAATAAAGTCGTCCTGCATTTCCTGCCACGCTTGCCCTCTTCACGAGACAAGAACCAATATCGTTTTCGGCAGAGGTAGCGCCGACGCCGACATTCTCTTTATAGGAGAAGCACCCGGCGAAAAGGAGGACCTTTCGGGAGAGCCCTTCGTCGGGGCTGCGGGAAAGCTTCTCGACAAGGTGCTCGTCGAGGTGGGTCTGAACGAGGAAAGCTACTATATAGCAAATATTTTAAAGTGCCGTCCTCCGAAAAACCGAGACCCGAAGCCCGAGGAGGAGGACGCTTGTATCGGCTTCCTTCGTGACCAACTCTCTGTCATCAGACCGAAAATTATAGTATGTCTCGGCAGAATATCGGCTAAAAGAGTAATAAAAGAGGACTTCAAAATTACCGAGGAGCACGGAAAAATTTTCAAAAAAGGCGATTTTCTTATAACGGCGGTCTTTCATCCTGCGGCAATTCTCCGAGACCCGAGAAGAAAGGACCAATTTACAGAAGATTTTCAAAAAATTGCATCTCTCATAAAAGAAATAAAATCAGAATAACGGACATAATAAGAGTGTGGCGAGTGCCACACTCTTACTTTTTAAAGGGTTTTATAATGAAGAAAACAGCGATACTCCTCCTATTTCTTTTCATCTTTTCCGCTGAAGCTCTCGCTGGCGTAACAAAAAACAAAATCGAATGGTATTTCAACCCGACAACCGACGGAACACGTCCGTCGGGTGCGGTTGAAGCCCACTTTATGTCGGAGTACGACGCACACTATATCGGCAAGGATGAAAAGAAGGTCTATCTCACCTTTGATTTAGGCTACGAAAACGAAAACGTATTTAAAATTCTCGACACACTCAAGGAAGAAAAGGTTCCTGCCACCTTCTTTTTATTAAGGCATACCGTAACAAACGGAGAAAGCCTTGAAAGAATAGTTTCGGAAGGTCACGTTGCGGGAAATCATACCCTTCATCACAAGGATATGACGAAGGCGGAGGATATAAACTCCTTTGCCTACGAGCTTGACGGACTTGCAGAGGAATTTTTAAAGGTCACGGGTAAAGAGCTCCCTAAAATATACCGACCTCCCTCGGGAGCATTTTCAGAAGAAACTCTGAAATGGGCGAAGGAGCTCGGATATAAGACGGTTTTTTGGAGTCTTGCTTACGCCGATTGGGACGAAAGATGTCAGATGCCACCCGAAAAGGCTTTAAATAAGCTCATTTCGAGAATGCACAACGGCGCGGTAATACTTCTGCATCCCACCTCCTCCACAAACGCCGAAATACTCGGCGACTTTATAAAGCATCTAAAAAAAGAAGGCTATTCTTTCGACACCGTTGACAACCTATGACCAAAGTGTCTTGTGTTAACATGGCAAGGGTCTCCCCTTGCCATGTTTCACGTGAAACATTTATAAAGGAAGGACGATATATGAAGAAATACACACCCACACGAGAGCCGAATATGAGGGGTATTCAGGCTCTTATGATTTCGGGACAGATAGAGGGACACACGGCTCTCCCCGAAGGCGTTAAGGCAACTAAATACGAGGAAATTATACCCAAAATACTCAATTTAGAAGAAAACCCTTTTGTTTCGGGGGTTCTGATACTCCTTAATACAGTCGGCGGAGACGTCGAAGCGGGGCTTGCGATAGCCGAAGCAATAGCAGGTATGTCAAAGCCGACGGTTTCGCTCGTGCTCGGTGGCGGTCACAGTATCGGCGTTCCCCTTGCAGTTTCGGCTAAAAAATCGTTTATAACTCATAGCGCTTCAATGATAATACATCCCGTCAGGATGAACGGCGTGGTTTTAGGCGTTCATCAGGCTTTCGATTATCTCTCAAGAATGCAGGACAGAATTAATTCATTCATCGTTAATCATTCCTCCGCAAAGGATGAAACGCTTCGGAAGCTGATGTTCAACACCACCGAAATGTCTTGCGACATAGGAAGTATTCTTTACGGTCAGGAAGCAGTCGATGCAGGGATAATCGACAAGGTAGCAACACTTCACGAGGTTTTAGAGGAACTTAAAGAGCTTTCCGCTTCGGTTTGACAAAATATTACGGCTTAATAGTTTATACTATCCATATAAAAGGAGGGGTTTAACTATGGAGCTGAAAAAAGTCAATATGGACAGAATAATGCTATCCGAAAAAAAGAATAATTTTGATGAAGGGGAGGTCTTTTTGCTTGCGAAAAGCATCGCACTGACAGGACTTCTCTCACCAATATCTCTAAAAGCGCTTGCACATTCCGACAGATTTGAAATTTTGTCGGGTAATAAGCGCTTTTATGCTTGCCGTTTACTCGGTTTTAAAGAAATTCCGTCGCTGATTATCAGAGCCGACTCCTATTTTGCAAGAGTGGTCATAAAAAGAGGCGATTGGAAGGATATCTTCTTCGAAGCGGATGCCGTAAAGGAAGCACTTATAAAGACGGGGCTTTCCGCCGAGGAATTTGCAACTCTCTCAGGCTATACTCAAAAGGAGATACTTTCGCTCTTGCGCCTTTCGGCGCTAACCGAGCTTGAGCGTGAAATGGTGAGAAGAAACGAAATCTCGGAGGAAGGCGCAACAGAAATAGCCTTTTTCGACGACGTAAAAAAGCGTACTGCTCTTTTATCCGAGGCGGCACGAAAAAGGCTACGGAAGGGCGAAATTGCGACTTTATGTGAAAAAGAAAAGAGAGGAAAGCGCTTTTTACAGAAAGACCTTGCCAGAAGAAGCGTAAAATTTAAAGATTTGAGGCTTTTTGACAATACCGTAAACCGCGCGGTAGGAATTTTAAGTGCCGCAGGAGTAAAAACCGAGGTAAACACCGAAAAGACCGAAGATGCGACCGAATACCGCATAAAGATAATAAACTGAAAATGTTTCACGTGAAACATTAATCACTATTGACTTTTCTTATTAAAATTGGTACAATATATATGTCAAATTAATTCCCGAAAAGGACGTTAATATGTGTAACATTATTGCTTTTGCTAACCAAAAAGGCGGTGTCGGTAAGACGACCTCCGCCGTTAATATAGCCGCAGACCTCGGTGCTTTAGGCAAAAAGACCCTTCTTGTCGATTGTGACGCGCAAGGAAATGCCTCATCTGCCGTCGGCGCGGAAAATTCAACCCCCTCGCTCTGTGACGTTCTTCTCAACGGAACAGAGGTAAAAAGCGCCGTAGTAAAGACTGAATTCAAAAATCTCGACGTTTTGCCCTCGGATATGAACCTTGCGGTTGCCGATATTGCCCTTGCAGACGAGGAAAAGCGTGAAATGAAGCTCAAAAAGGCACTTGATGCCCTGCGAGACGACTATGAATACATAATTCTTGACTGTCCTCCGTCTCTCAGTCTTATCACCCTCAACGCTCTTACTGCCGCCGATTTCGTAGTCGTGCCGATGCAATGCGAATATTTTGCACTCGAGGGTCTTTCACAGCTTATATTTACGATAAAGCAGGTGCGCCGTCTTTATAACCCGTCGCTCGACCTTCTCGGCGTTGTTTTGACTATGTACGACGGCAGACTTAACCTCACCGTTCAGGTAATGGAGGAGGTCAAAAAGCATTTTCCCGGCAAGGTATTCAAAAATTCTATTCCACGAAACGTTCGTCTGTCTGAGGCGCCAAGTCACTCAAAGCCCATTAATTATTACGACAAATTCTCTCGCGGCGCTCTCAATTATATGGAAGTAACGAAAGAGCTCGTTCAAAGAGTAGAGCACAATATATAGTATATAACAAACATTACATATACAATATGAGGTAGATATGGAAAAGAAAGGATTAGGAAAAAAGGGGCTTGATATGTTCTTCATGGAGGAAGAAAAGTCCGACGTGAGAGAGCTTGATATAAGCGAGATAGTACCCGACCCCGACCAGCACAGAAAGACGTTTCACGACGAAACGATAAAAGAGCTTGCAGACTCTATAAAGGTACACGGCATCATTCAACCGCTTGTAGTAAGGCGTGACGGCGGAAGCTACAAGATAGTTGCGGGAGAGCGCCGATACAGAGCATCGAAGCTTCTCGGGCTCGTGAAGCTTCCCGTTATTATCCGAGACGACCTCACCGACAGAGATGCGGCGGAAATTGCCCTTATAGAAAACCTTCAGCGAGAGGACCTCAACCCCGTAGACGAGGCGCTTGGCTATGAAAAGCTCATTTCCGACTTCGGAATTACCCAAGAGGAAGCGGCAGACAGAGTAGGTAAGTCGAGAAGCGCCGTTACAAACGCCCTTCGACTTCTTCGTCTTCCAAAGGAAGTAATAGAAAAGCTTCGTGACGGCTCTATTTCGGCAGGTCACGCAAGAGCTCTCCTTCCCCTCAAGAGCGAGGAGGATATTCTCGAAATGCTCTCTCGCATTATCGTTGAGGAGCTTTCGGTCAGAGACACCGAAAACGAGGTAAGATGGACTGTAAATACCTTCCCCGAGGGCACTCCCGTCGAAAAGACTGCTTCAAAGAAGCCTTTTTCGATAACGAGCGAGTATCTTTCCTCGGTCGAAAGGCTTGCGTCAGAGAGAATGTCGAGAAAAATCAAAATTAAGGCAAAGGAAGGTACTTCAAAGGGCAAAATCGTCCTTGACTACCATTCCTCCGAAGATTTAGAGGAGATACTTTCTGCACTTTGCGGAGAGGACTTCCTTGACCTGCTTGACAGATGAGGTTAAAAAATGAACGCAGATACCGTTATTTTCGTTGTTTATTCACTCACCCTCGGAATAGTCGCAGCATTCATATGGTCACTTATCACAAAAGCTATATACGGACGGCTTGTTGATGCGCTTATAAAAAGCGGCGCAGAAAGCGAGGCTACGGCAAAGACCTTTGAGGAGCTCGGAATAAAAAAGAGCCGTATTCTCACTTTTTCGCTCGACGAAAAAAGAGCGCTCGGGAGACTTATAAAGAAAAGCGGAGAGAGCTACTACCTTCCTCCCGAAACGAAGCTCAAGGCACAGAGCCTTTACAGCAGTGAAAAAATAACTCCCATTACCGTTATCGTGACGTTTTTACTCTTCGCCGCCATCATTCTTCTCTGCAACTACGTCATTCCCCTTATTATGAACTGAAAAGAGGCAAAAAAATGAGCAAAAAAAGACTTCATCCTTTAGCTTTAATATTTATCCTTGCGGTTGCGACGCTACTCGTTACCCTTATAGTTCTCTGCGCATTCGTAGGACTTCGCTACGTAAACGATAAAACCATGGAGCTCAAATTTGTGGGCAGAGTTAAAAACGGCGTTGCCGTATCGGGTAAAATATACTACTACGACGGCAGAATAGGCGAGCTTGATGCCGAAAACAAGACTATTACCACCGATGCGGGCGACAAATACGTCGGCGCTCTTTCGGGATATCTTCCTCACGGAAAGGGAACTCTCACAAAAGCCGACGGTACGGTTTTTGACGGCGACTTTTACGAGGGCTACTGTACGGGCAACGCCATAATCGCTTACGTCGGGGGAGACGTTTACGAGGGTCAAGTAGACCACGAAAGCCGTGAGGGCAAGGGTAAATACTTAAAGCCCGACGGCACGACCTATATCGGAAGCTTCAAAAACGGCGAGAAAAACGGCTTCGGCATCACCACCTTTGCCGACGGCTCGGTATATATCGGTCAGTATAAAAACTCGGTAAAGGACGGCAAGGGCGCATATCTCTTCAGCGAGGGCGACTTATACATAGGAGACTTCAGTCTCGATAAGCGTACTGGCAAGGGAATTTACCTCTGGGCAAAGAGCGAGGAGTATTCGAGTGAATTCGAAACTCTCTTTGAGGTTGACCCGACCGACGAATTCGCCTCCTCCTTTATCGCTTACTTTGAGGGTGATTTCCACCGTCACTTCACCGAGGGCGAAAAGACCGAAGCGACAACGCAAAACCCGTTCTTTTTAACTCTTGAGGAAATACTCTCACGCTCACAGCTTGAGATTTACGTAGGCGACTTTCTCGAAAACGAGCTTTCGGGAGAAGGCACTTACCGTTGGCTTTCGGGCAGAGTTTACGCAGGAAGCTTCAAAAACGGCGCAGTTTATAAAAAGCCTGAGGCTACAAATGAATAATGAATATTTAAGATTGAAGAATTAAGGATAATTTGCCCTCGGGCAAATTTACCGAAATTATTCGAGAAACTTGTCAAGATTAGTGGACAGATA
>JAZQUE010000126.1:0-1025 GCA_045631145.1 Eubacteriales bacterium | reverse complement strand
GGTTCATAAGAACCTGCTCGCCGTAAGGAATGGGGAGAATCGCCTGAGTTCTCATATCAAATTCAACGTCTACAGTATCTCCGCTCTTGAATTCGGCGTCAATTACGGTGTAGCCCGCAGAAACCTTGACTGCCTTGCCGCAGAGCTTGATTTTTGTTTTCTTGCTCCATTCGGGAACTCTTACCGCAAGCTTAAAGCTCTCGGGCTTATCAAGCTCCAAGGTGATTTTAACCTTGCCGCACTTGGGATATGCGGTTTCGGTAACGAAGGTTACGGGGTTGCCCGCAGGGGTAGTTGACTTTACTTTACCGTTTATAAACAGGTTAAGAGCGAAGCCTTCCTCTGTGGAAAGAAGCTGAACCTTGGGAACAAGTCCTATACCTGCTCCGCCGATACAAGCGCAGCAGCCGTAATAGTGCATATCGGACATAACCCGAAGACCGCCGACGCCCATACCGCGCTTTCCTGCAACCAGAGGGCTGTAGCTATCGAAGGGAAGGGGCTCAAAGTGCCAGTCGGGATGCTCAACTATCATTTTAGGCTCGATAACCTTTTCGGTGTTGATAGCTCCGAGGTAGCCGTTATAGAAGGAAATTTCAAAGGCGTCCATATACTTGGGGTCGCCTGTGAGAAGGTGAACCTGATAGAAGAATTTCATAAGGGTAACGGTAACGCAGGTTTCCTGAGCTATTTCACCGTTGGTGGTGTTTGCCTGTCTTACGGTAGAGTGGTCAAACAGCTCGTGAGTGCAGCCCGAGCTTCCTATAACCGTGAAATCGGTTTCAAGAATTCTGTCGGCAAAGTTTATTATTGCCGTTTTGTGTCTTTCGTTGCCTGTAATTCTGTAATACTCAAGAAGACCCTCGAAGCAGGAGGTCATTTCGTACGCCTTCGTGGAAGCGTAAAGGTAGGGAGGAAGCTCGTTTTTGTAAGCCATCTCGAAAACGTTCTGAACGTCCATACCGCCGCAGTTTACGATATAGGTTGCGAAGTCGAAGAATCTCTCTTCAAAGTCGGATCGTAGC
>JAZQUE010000125.1:0-1454 GCA_045631145.1 Eubacteriales bacterium | reverse complement strand
ATAGTAACGTAGCTGTCGCAGGTCACGAAGTGAGCATCCTTGCCGAGATTGCGAACGTAGTCGCCGGTGCAATCAAAGAGGGGCAGATAATGCTTATGCTCGAGGTCGATACCCTTCATCTCTTCGAGAATTTCGTATGCGCTCTGACCTTCCTCTTTTGCCAGAGGCGAAAGAACCTTGTCAAGCAGCGCCTTTGCCATATAGTAAACGTATCCGTCGGCTGCCTTTACCTTGCAGTAGGTGTCCTCGGGGTTTACGCAAAGAGCAACATTCGAGGGCAGAGTCCAGGGGGTAGTAGTCCAAGCGAGGAGGTATGCATCCTCGTCGGCGCACTTGAAGCGGGCAATAGCGGATTTTTCCTTTACCGCCTTGTAACCCTGGGCAACCTCGTGAGAGGAAAGGGGAGTGCCGCATCTCGGGCAGTATGGAACTATCTTGAAGCCCTTATAGAGCAATCCTTTGTCGAATATCTGCTTAAGAGCCCACCACTCGGACTCAATGAAATCGTTTGTATAAGTAACGTAAGGATGGTCGTTGTCAACCCAGTATCCGACGGTGCCGGAGAAGTCTTCCCACATCTTTTTGTAGTTCCAACCCGACTCCTTGCAGTGACCGATGAAGGGCTCAAGACCGTAGCTTTCTATCTGATCCTTTCCGTCGATACCGAGCTTTTTCTCAACCTCAAGCTCAACGGGCAGACCGTGGGTGTCCCATCCTGCCTTACGAAGAACTCTTACGCCCTTCATAGTGCGGTAACGGGGAATAGCATCCTTTATTACTCTTGTAAGAACGTGGCCGATATGAGGCTTTCCGTTCGCTGTGGGCGGGCCTTCGTAGAAGGTGAAGTTGGGTGCGCCTTCTCTGATGTCAACGCTCTTTTCGAAAACGCCGTTGTCTTCCCAGAACTTTCTGGTCGCCTTTTCTCTTTCGACGAATCCGAGATTCGCAGAGACCTTTTCGTAAACTTCTTTCATATATAGACTCCTTTTAGGAAATTTAATAACAAATAAAAAAATCCCGTCTCGATAAGAAACAGGAATATACCACCAAATTTACATATCTATCAATATGCGCCCGTATCACGTGGGGCAAACGGCAAGCATTACTCGCATAGACTTTCATACTTGCGGCTCGGAAGTGATATTCGCAAAAATTACTCGCTGCCGGGCTCGCACCTTTCCCCGACTCTCTGAGAGCACTTCGTTTTTGCTACTGTCTTCGTCAAAGCTTTTATTAACTGTAAGCCGGACTTGTCCGACATTTCTTTCCTTCATTATTATATACAAAGTTTGTTTTAATGTCAATACCTTTTTGAAAAAAGCATATGCGTTCTTTGTATGCATACTGTTCGATAACAACGAAATTTATCAAAAAAAGACGAGAGCCCGACGAATCGGGCTCTCTTTAGACAAAACTAATTGTTATTCATATCGATGTATTTTTGCATAAGAGCA
>JAZQUE010000124.1:0-1048 GCA_045631145.1 Eubacteriales bacterium | reverse complement strand
ACTACCGTCGATACCGTAACCGCAAGCTCTTCGGTTTTAATAAGGTCTGTAAAGAGTACGGTTGCAAGAGAGGGGGCAAGAATATTAACAATATTATTGCCGACGAGAATGGTGGAAAGAAGCTTTTCGTAGCCGTCGTTTATCTTCAAAACGAGCTTCGCTTTCTTGTTTCCGTCTTCGGCTTCAGACTTCATTTTAGATTTACTAAATGACATAAAAGCCGTTTCAGATGCGCTGAAAAATGCCGAAAGGGCACACAGCACAATAAGTATAAATACTTGTAAGGGTATACTACCCGGACTGTCCATGCTGGACGTTCACTCCTTTTTTTGTTCAATTCGTGCATATACACACCGTGCATTATAACATACTTTGAAGGTTTTGTCAAATATTATTTGAAAACCGCTACTGCGACGGGCTCATCGCTCTTTAAAACGAGAGAAAAGCTGACCTCGGGAATTTTATATTCTTCACTCGCAAAGGGCTCGTCAAGCTCGAGGACTGTCACTCTTTCGGGTAAAAGTGTGAGGGTGAGTGCCTTCATCGGCGGGAGGCTTTCAAAATAGATATCGAATTCTACCCTCACGCTCTTTTCGGTAATATTAGTAAGCGTCAGGGTACTGCCCTTCGGCGACTTAAAGCTATATATTTCTGTCATAAGCTTCTCCTTTTTTCTTTAATTTTACAATAAACCAAAGATTAAATCAATAACTCTTGAAAAATATATTCTTTTATTATATAATAAATAAAAAAAGGGATGGTAAAGTATATGCTTACAGATATAGAAATAGCGCAAGGCGCGAAAATGCAGCCCATCGGTGAAATTGCAAAAAAAGCAAACGTGCCCGACGAAAAGCTCGAGCCTTACGGAAAATACAAGGCGAAAATCGACTTATCTCTCCTCTCGGAGCTTAAAGACACTCCCGACGGAAAGCTCATACTCGTGACCGCCATTACCCCTACCCCTGCGGGTGAGGGCAAGACGACCACCACGATAGGTCTTGCAGACGGACTGTCCCGCATCGGCAAAAAGGCGATGATAGCCCTT
>JAZQUE010000123.1:0-8860 GCA_045631145.1 Eubacteriales bacterium | reverse complement strand
CAAAGAAAAATAAAACGAAAAACATCGCTTCCGACGTATATTCTTCAAACGTAGTTTCCTATACCCACGGAAGAGAATATACCGTCATTGTTTCAAAGCAGTTTCTTTCGCCCGACGACCGAGTTATTATTCTTGACGACTTTCTTGCTAACGGCTGCGCAATGATGGGACTTATTGATATCGTCCGTGAGTCCGGTGCTACACTCGTCGGCGTCGGTGCAGTAATTGAAAAGGGCTTTCAGCGCGGAGGAGATATGCTCCGTAAGGATGGAATAAGAGTAGAGTCACTCGCAATAATCGACGAAATGACCGACGACTCTATTATTTATAGGGACTAACTATGAAGAATATAGAATTTCTTTTTTTAGATTTGGATGGAACGATTACCGAACCGTTTGACGGAATAACGAAATCTGTTCAGTATTCACTGACGAAGTTCGGCATCGAGGTTGAGGATAGAAAAACCTTAAAGCCCTTTATCGGACCGCCCTTGAAGAATGCATATATGAAGGAGTTTTCACTCAGCGAAGAGGACGCCTTAAAGGCGGTCGAGTATTACCGCGAGTATTACAGAAAAGACGGTATGTACGACTGCGTTCTATATGAAGGAATACCCGAATTTCTTGAAAAAGCTTCTTCAAAATATAAATTGGTTCTTGCAACCTCAAAGCCCCAGCCCTTTGCCGAAAAAATACTTGAAAAATTCGATTTAAAAAAGTATTTTTATCATATCGTAGGCGCAACCTTTGACGATAAAATTTCCGAAAAAACCGACGTTATAAAAA
Organism: Eubacteriales bacterium; assembly: GCA_045631145.1. Taxonomy (GTDB): domain Bacteria; phylum Bacillota; class Clostridia; order Oscillospirales; family SIG627; genus RGIG6353. The sequence continues at coordinate 8,075 of JAZQUE010000123.1, read as the reverse complement.
AAGCATTATCCGACCTCTCCCTCACGGGCGACAGATGCATAATGATAGGGGATAGGTGCTACGATATAGAAGGCGCAAAGGACCACGGCTTGTTTTCTGCAGGTGTCACCTACGGCTACGGGGAAGAAAGTGAGTTCGCTACGGCAGATCTTGTTTTTCACTCCGTTCAAGAGATGTATAAATATTTTTGCATTTAGTGCAATCGTTTAAAAGCGGAGGCTTTACTTTGAAAAAAACAATTTTTCTTTTACTTTTTGTGCTTTTTCTTGTTTCTTGCTCGAACGATACTCCCGAGCCCGTAATTCAGGAAGATGTTGTTGAGGAAAATACTCCCGAAGTAGAAGTGGAGGTCATAGAGCCTCCGACGGTTTTGCCCGATGAACCCGAGCCCGACCCAACAAAGACTGAAATATCGCTTCTCACAGGACTTCCTTGTACTCCCGAAGAGAAAGCCGTACGCCCTATTGCAGTAATGATAAATAATAATAAGGCAAGTTATCCGCAGGAATCTGTTTCACTTGCCGATGTCATTTACGAATGTGATATGGAAGGCGGAGTTACTCGCCTTATGGCGTTATATAGCGATTGGAAAGAGATAGGTAGCATAGGCTCGATGCGTTCTGCACGCGATTATTTTATTGACCTTGCCGACTCTCACGATGCAATTTATGTCCACGCAGGCGGAAGCCCTTCGGCTTATACCGCAATAGCCGATATCGGAATTGATAACGTTGACGGCGTCAATATGTACACCCTTCCCACAAATACCTTTTGGCGTGACAGAGACAGAATAAAGCAGTGCGGATATGAACACTCAATGCTTACAAGTGGAGAGAAAATTTATACCGCAGTTACTTCTCTTAAATACAGAACCGAGTATTCAAATGGGTTTTCGCAATGTTATTCCTTTAAAGAAGAATTTTCCGTTCCCGAAACAGATGTCCTTGCCGAAAAGATTACGCTCGTACACTCCGATTACATAACCGTTGAATTTATCTACGATGTCAAGAGTGAAAGATATTTTAAAAGAAGCTTTGGCGCACCCCACCTCGACGGTTCAAATGAGCAACAGCTTTCCTTTGAAAACGTAGTAGTGCTTTTCGTCGGCGAAAAGGTAGTCGATAGCGAGGGCAGACTCAGTATTGATATGACTGGAGAAGGTAAAGGCTATTATTTTAGCGGTGGCAGGAAAATAGATATAAGCTGGGAAAGACAGAGCGGAGGAACACTCTTTTCACTTTACTCCGAAGGCGAAGAGCTTGAGCTTAACCCGGGAAAAACACATATAACTCTTTTTAACAAAAACAGGAAAGAATACGTTATTATAAATTGATGGAGGACGTCCTACACAATGCAGAATTTTAAGAAACAACTTTCCGAGACTCTTTTTGAAAAAATTAAATCGGTTTTTTCTACCGAAATTTCCCCCTTGGAAATAGAACAGATGTTCGAGTTCCCGCCCGAGCCTCATATGGGCGACGTTGCTTTCCCTTGCTTTAAGTTAAGTCGTGCACTTCGCCGTTCTCCTCAACAGATTGCCGAAGCTTTATGCGACGGACTTCAGGTTGATGGCGCAGAGAAGACCGAGGTCGTGTCGGGATATCTCAATATTTTTATCAGCAGTGATTATACCGTTAATTCTATGCTTACCTCTATGCTTCAGCTCGGAGACGACTTCGGCAAGCTCGAGGTCGGCAACGGAAAAACAATGTGTATCGACTATTCCTCTCCGAATATGGCAAAGCGCTTCCATATAGGACACCTCGGCACTACCGCAATCGGAAACTCCATAAAGAGAATACACGAGTTTTCGGGATATAAGTGTATCGGTATAAATCACCTTGGAGATTGGGGCACTCAGTACGGACGCCTTGCTGTCGCTTACAGTAAGTGGGGAAGCAAGGAAGAGGTTGAACGCCTTGGCGTTAAGGAACTTGAAAGAATTTATCAGAAATTCTATATAGAGGCAGAGAAAGACCCTTCGCTCAACGATGAGGCAAGGGCGGCATTCACCAAAATGGAAAACGGCGACGAGGAGCTTCTCGCTATATGGCGCTGGTTTAAGGAAATAAGCCTCAAGGAATTTATGAAGACATATAATCTCCTCGGTATCGATTTTGAAAGCTATAGCGGAGAAAGCTTTTACAACGATAAGATGGATGCAGTCGTAAAGGAGATTGACGAAAAGGGACTCCTCGTTGAAAGCGACGGAGCAAAAATCGTTCCTCTCGACGACTATAAAATGCCCCCTTGTATAATTCTCAAAAGCGATGGCTCGACGATTTATGCTACCCGTGATATTACTGCCGCTCTCTACCGTAAAAACACCTATAATTTTGATAAGTGTATATACGTTACCGACGCAGGTCAAAGTCTCCACTTTGCGCAGTTCTTTAAGGTCATAGGACTTATGGGCTACGACTGGGAGAACCAGCTCGTACACGTTCCCTACGGTAAGGTCAGTATAGCAGGACAGAAGCTTGCAACAAGAGCAGGAAACGCAGTCCTTCTCACCGACCTTTTCGACGAAGCAATAAGTCGTGTCCGTTCTGTAATTGAGGAAAAGAATCCCGATTGCGAGGATAAGGACGAAATAGCAAGAAAGGTCGGAGTGGGAGCAGTTATTTTCAACCAGCTCTCTGCAGGAAGAATAAAGGATATTAACTTCATTTGGGAGGAAGCTCTCAACTTTGACGGAAATACAGGCCCCTATATTCAGTACACATACGTCAGAGCAAGTAGCGTGCTTGAAAAGATTGAAGCGGTGAAAGCTGATTACTCTACCATTATTTCCGACGATGAGAAGGATATCATAAAAATACTTTCTCTCTTTCCCGTTCGTGTTAAGCAAGCGCTTGACGAGTACGAGCCTTCTGTGATTTCGAGATATATGCTCGACGTTTGCCATACGTTTAATCGCTTTTATCATAACTGTTCTATCAGTAAAGCAGACGACGGCGCGAAGGCGCTCAGACTTGATATATGCCGAGCAACCAAATACGTGCTTGGAAATGCTCTTTGGCTCATCGGTATGGAAAAAACAGAAAAAATATAAATTTATGAGGTGTAATTATGTCAGGACATTCTAAATGGGCGAATATTAAACATAAAAAAGAAAAAACCGATGCTCAAAGAGCAAAGGTTTTTACAAAAATCGGTAAGGAAATTGCAGTTGCCGTAAAAGAAGGAGGCCCTAACCCCGTTTCTAACAGTAAGCTCAGGGATATTATCGCAAAGGCAAAGTCTAATAACGTACCTAACGATAACATCGAAAGAATTATCAAGAAGGCAAGCAACGAAGACGCGAATTACGAGGTAATCTATTATGAGGGCTATGGCCCTTCGGGTATTGCTGTAATAGTTGAAGCAACTACGGATAACCGCAACAGAACAAGTGCCGAGGTACGCCACTATTTTGATAAATTTGGCGGAAATATGGGAGCTATCGGCTGCGTAAGCTTTATGTTCTCTGATAAAGGCGTTATACTCATTGAAAGCGAAGATATCGACGAGGACGTTATGATGGAGGACGCTCTCGAAGCGGGTGCAGAGGACGTATCTCTCGACGAAGAAATTTTTGAAATCACCACTGCCCCCTCCGACCTTTCTACGGTCGTAGAAGAGCTTACGGCAAAGGGATATAAGTTTGTATCCTCCGAGCCTTCAAAAATTCCTTCAACCTATTCGTCTCTTGAAAACGAGGACGACGTCACAATGATGACGAAGCTTCTTGACGCACTCGATGACAACGAAGACGTAACGAACGTTTGGCACAACTGGGAGCAATAACAGATAAAGCGAGCGGACTGTTCCGCTCGCTTTTGTGCTTTTATACCTTGACTTTGATTCATTAAAATGGTATAATCATCTAATAAGAAACTCACCGACATCGTGAAAATCAGGTATATAGCCTTCGCTTGCCGAGGAGCGCTCCTGAACGTATCCCTCAAAACCGAGCTTTTCATATACCTCGGTAACACGACTGTATTCAAGTGAGGTTAGAGTTCTGTTGATTTCGGGATAGCTTTTGCAGTTTTCAGTCGGAGTGAATTGACACATAAGACTTACGAGAAACGTGTCTCTTCCGAAACGACTATATAACTCTTTTAAAACCTCTATTGAGTCACTTTTGTGAGAGGGAAGTACGAGGTGCCTGACAATAACCCCTGACGTCATAATGCCGTCTTTTAAAATAGGGGATCCCGTAATTTCTAGCATCTTTTCAAGTGCGGATATAGCTACCTCGAAGTAGTCGGTACAGTTAGAATATTTTTCAGAAAGAATATCCGACTTGTATTTAAAGTCGGTTAAGAATATATCAATTAAGCCTTTACAGTTATTTAGGTATTCTTTCTTTTCGTATCCCGAGCAGTTACATACGACGGGTATCTTCAGTTCACTTTTAGTCTCGGATAAAACCTCGAGAATGAAGGGTAGGTAGTGAGTGGGAGTTACGAGATTTATGTTGTGAACGTTACTTTCGTTTATTCTCAAAAACAAATCTCTCAGCTCGGCTTTATTAAGCTCTATACCAATCTTTCCGCGACTGATATCGTAGTTTTGGCAGTAGACACAGTTAAGATTACACCCCGAAAAGAAAACCGTTCCCGAGCCGTTTTTACCGCTTATGCACGGTTCTTCCCACATATGCCTTGAAGCCCTTGCAATTTTTATTTTGTCGGAGCTTTTGCAAAAGCCCGTTTTCATAGCTCTGTCCACCGAGCAATTTCGTGGACAAGCATCACATAAATTAAGATTATTCATAGTAATCACATAATACCACAACGTAAGAGAAAAAGCAAATGAAAAAAGAAAAATCTAAAGAAATTCCATCATCCTTTGCCGAGGGTGCAATATCCGTTCTTGCAATTCTTGAAAATAATTCAAGACCGGTCGAGACGATATATCTGTCCGATTTCGGAAAGATAAAAACCGACCGTAAAATTCACCGAATAAAAAAGCTTGCAGAAGAGAAGAATATACCGTTCCTTTCCTGCTCGGATGAGTTTATCGAAGAGAACACTATCGGCTCTACGCACGGTGGGCTTATAGCGGTTGTAGGTGACAGAAATTACGTTTCGCTTGACGATGCCTTTGAAAACGGTAACGGCTTCGTTTGCCTTATCGACGGAATTGAAGACCCTTATAACTTTGCATATTCAGTTCGTTCCTTGTATGCGGCAGGTGTTGGTGCGATAGTTCTTTCTACTCGCAATTGGATGTCGGCGGCAGGGGTGTGCATCCGTGGCTCGGCAGGGGCTACCGAGCTTGTTAAGTGTGCTATTTACGAAGATAAGAACGAGCTTATTGAGACCGCTAAAAAGTACTCCTACAAAATCGTTTGTGCAGATATAGATACCGACGTTGAATATACAGAGCCGATACTTAAAAAACCTCTTTTCCTTATAGTAGGTGGGGAGAAGCGTGGAATATCAAGAGCTTTTCTCGACTCGGCAGACCATACCGTTAAGATAAGCTACGGAAGAGACTTTAAAATGTCACTCACCGCCGCATCGGCAACCTCGATACTTGCTTTTGAGGTACTGAGGCAGAACAAGAAAGGATAATATATGTTTGATTTTTCCAGAGAACGAATAATTTCTATGCTTTTATCTCTGCCCGCTATCCTTTTTGCGCTTTCGGTTCACGAGCTTGCGCACGGATGGACGGCAAATAAGCTTGGTGACCATACCGCCCGTAATTTCGGACGCCTTTCGCTAAATCCACTCCGCCATATAGACCCCTTCGGTTTCATCGCTCTTTTGTTTGTCGGCTTTGGATGGGCGAAGCCCGTACCTGTAAATTCCCGCTACTTTAAGAAGCCCAGACGCGATATGGCTCTCACTGCAATCGCAGGCCCCGTTGCCAATCTCCTTTCAGCTTTTGTTTTTGGCTTTGTTTACGTATTTGTCGAAAAGCTATGTATTAATTATTTAACGGAAAATTATCTCGTTATAACAGATAGTACTCTTCAGCTTTTGCAAGCCGTGCTCAGTATTGCATATGGTTTCGTTATAATTAACATTTCACTTGCAATATTTAATCTTATCCCCATCCCTCCTCTTGACGGCTCAAGACTGATTGATTCCTTTTTACCGAGAAATCTTTATATTTTATATCATAAATACGAACAGTATATTTCTCTTGCTTTGATGGCAATACTTATTTTCACCGACGTTATTTCGAATCTTCTCGGCTATGCCGCAGGCTTTGTTGAAAGCATATTACTTTATATTCCTCAAAGGGTGTTTTATTCATGAGTGAAGCTTTTAAGTATCAGAATGAGGTTTTTTCAGGTCCGCTCGACCTACTGTTAAACCTCATACAAAAAAATAAAGTAAGCATATACGATATACCGATTTCAGAAATTCTGGAACAGTACGTCGATTATATGGAGAGTATGCGAGAAGCGAATATCGAGATTGCCGCAGAGTTTATTGTGATGGCATCGGAGCTACTCTACATAAAATCTAAAATGCTTCTTCCTCGCGAGGAGGCAGAAGAAGACCCAAGAGAGGGACTTGTCAATGCACTCGTTGAATATCAGAAGGTCAAGGTAGCCGCACAGTTCCTTTGTGAGAGAATTGATTTCTTTTATTCACGTTATAATTCGAAGCCCCTGCCTACCGTTATTACAAAGGTAACGCCTAACGGCGACCCGAACGAGCTTTACGAGATAATGCTCTATCTTCGAACGGTGAAAAAGGAAAAGCGCGATACCGATAAGAAAGCTTCGATAGGAACTATTTTAAACGTGCCCATCGTTTCGATTGAAGAAAAGGTTGTTTACGTTCTCCGAATACTTATAAGGTCATTAAGATTTGACAGACCCGTTAGCTTTAACGTACTTTTTGGCAATAATAAAGGCAGATCTGATAAAGTCGCGTGCTTCCTTGCTCTCCTTGAGCTTGTGAAATCGGGCAGAATATCTATATCGCACGACGGAGAAGAAGACTACCGCGTAGTTTTAAATAAAGAAAAACGCCGAGAGGAGTGATAAAATGGCAAAGTTTTCAGAAAAGTATCTCGAATATGACGAAGAACAGCTCACAGGTGCCCTTGAAGCGGTTTTGTTCGTAGCAGGAGAACCCGTTTCGCAGGAAAAGCTTTCAGAAATTTTTGAAATTACAAACGCAGAGGTAGACCTCGTCGCAACACGACTCGAAGAAAGACTTCGCCTCACGATTGCAGGTGTCGAGCTTGTCAGAACCGAAAAGAGCTATCAGCTTTGCACAAAGTCAACTCATTCGGAATTTGTGACAAAATATCTCGAAATAAAACGCACTGCTCCTCTTTCAAAGCCCGCCCTCGAGGTACTTGCCGTAGTTGCATACCGTCAACCTGTAACGAAAGGCTACGTTGAACAGATAAGAGGCGTCGATTGCTCGGGAATTATGAATACCCTCGTAGAAAAAGGTCTCGTTGAAGAAAAGGGAAGACTTGATGCCCCGGGAAGACCTATCCTCTACGGAACGACACTCGAGTTCTTGAAACGCTTTGGGCTCAACTCGATTTCCGACCTTCCCGAAATTGACGACGGACAAATGAAGATAAACGTAGAAGAATGATAGTATTCTATGTTTTTTTAGGACTCTTAGCTCTCGTTTTGCTCCTTCTTTTTTCGGACGTTTCCCTCGTCTTGAAGTATGACACAGAGTTCAGCTTCAGAGTAAGATATCTCTTTATTTCTCTCGACGCCGAGAAAATTGCGAAATTATCTTCATCGAAAAAAGAGCCTTCCACCGCAGAAGCAACCGAGCTCAAGAAAAAGCATAAAGGCTTCTCGAAAATTTTTGACCTGCTATACTATATTATTGATTTAATAAAAGCAGTGCTCGGCGAATTTGTTAGATACGCAAGAATAAAAATCTGCCGAATCAATATTTCCGTTGCCACCGACGACGCCGCAAAAACGGCACTTCTCTACGGCGCAGTTTCGGGCGCAATATATTCAATTCTCGAATTTTTCGATTCTTTTTTGCTTTTGAAGAAAAATTATAAAAAAATATTGGTTTACCCTGACTTTTCCTCAGAAAATTCATCCGCGGATATTAAAATAATACTTAAAATAAAAC